>JASFEJ010000069.1:0-7330 GCA_050124895.1 Dehalococcoidia bacterium | reverse complement strand
CTTTCGGGAGAGCGCGTCCAAGCCGCCAAAAAGCTGATAACCGAGGTCAAAAAGGAGCTTAACGAGCTGAATATGTCTCAGGTTGAGTTCCAGGTATCCATAACCCGGGAAAAAGATGAAGACGGCATTCCCCTCCCCGACGGCCGTTATGCTTTCACTAACGAAGGCACTGACAAAGTGGAGTTCATGGCCTCGACCAACCCCGGAGAGCCCTTAAAGCCACTGGCCAAAATCGCCTCCACCGGCGAGCTTTCCCGCTTCACCCTGGCCCTCAAGGGGGCGCTCACCGAAGCCGACCGCATCCCCGTGCTCATCTTCGACGAGATTGATATCGGCGTCGGGGGCAGGAGCGGAGAGATAATCGGCAAGAAGCTCAGCAGCCTGGCGCGGAACCACCAAGTGGTCTGTGTCACTCACCTCCCCCAGATCGCCGCCTTCGCCGACGCCCACTTCAGCGTCCATAAGGAGCTGGCGGGGGCGCGAACCTTAAGCCGGCTCGAATCACTCGAAGACGAAGCCCGCCTCAAGGAACTGGCCGTCATGCTGGCCGGCGCCGGCTACAGCCAGACCGCCTTGACCAATGCCCGCGAACTTTTACATAGAGCCGAAAGCTGGAAAAAGCCCAACACCGATTGACTCGGAAAGCCTGCCCCACCAAAGTGCCGCTAGGCTAAGCATTATTAAGCCATATTGACAACAGTCATACATAAAGGCTAAAATTGCTCCATAGTCCCCTTAATATTTTGCGGACAGTCGAGAGCGAGGGTTAAACGCACTAGCCGCCTAGTATCGGAAACCAAACCAATGAAGAAAAAGAAGCGAATACTGATAGTAGACGACGAACTAAGCATACTGAAGTACCTGCGTGCCAACCTTGAAGCCGAGGGCTACAAGGCTCTTATGGCCCTGAATGGCACCCAGGCCCTGCAGACACTCGAAGCCGAAATGCCCGACCTCGTCGTCCTAGACATTATGATGCCCGATATGGACGGCCTTGAGGTCTGCCGCCGCCTGCGCGAGTGGTCACAGCTGCCGATTATTATGCTCAGCGCCCGCGCCGACGAAAAGGACAAAGTAGAATGCCTCGACCTCGGCGCCGACGACTACATCACCAAGCCCTTCGGCAAGGATGAATTCATCGCCAGAGTCAAGGCGGTACTGCGCCGTGCCGAGGTGGCCAGCCCCACCCCCACTCCCCCCTCGGTCAAAAACGGTAACATCGAAATCAATTTCAACAAGAGAAGCCTAACCGTCAAAGGTAAAGAGGTCGCGCTGACCGCAACCGAATACGCCCTACTTCAGGAACTCGCCCTCAATGCGGGCAAGGTGCTCACCTATACCCACCTGCTACAGAAGGTCTGGGGACCCGATTACGCCGAGGAAAGAGAGTACCTGCACGTCTTCATCAGCCGTCTACGGGCTAAGATCGAAGCCAATCCCAAAAAACCCCGCTACATTACCACTGTGTCCGGGGTCGGCTATCGCTTTAAAGAAGTGGCATAAGCGGTGCTTTTAACTTAAGCTAACAAACCGCTTATGCCACGGAAACGGTCACCTTATTTAATTATCGCTATTCTTCCAAAAGCACTTTGTGGACTGCCTCCACCAACTCCTCAGGGTCAAAAGGCTTCATGACACTCGGTCGGTCGGTCTCCCTCAAGAAATCCCGAATGTATTTATTCATGGTATCACCGGTAATAAAAACTAATCTCTCGGCGATGGGGTTATTGGTCGCTTTCCAGTGCTCGTAGAGCTCAATGCCGGTCATTCCCGGTAGCCTGACGTCGGAGACACAAAGGGCGTAATCCTTCTCCCCGCTGATTTTTTTAGCGTCCATCCCGTTAGTAACCACATCGACCTCAAAGCCGTTCGTGGAAAGCACCCTCTTGCACAAAAGCCCGACAGTTGGCTCGTCTTCAATTATCAGTATCCTCTTTTTAGTGCCCTTCGACTCCGTCATCGGTCTTTTCCTCCAACTATTAAGCGAGAATATTTCGCCTTTTGGCAACTATTCTCACTACGTCTCAACATTCGACGAGTATGCTAACACACTAATGATTAATAGAGACTAAAAACAGAGGGAAAAATTATAAAAATTTTCTAAATGAGTGGAGGCAAAACAAAAATAGACGGCCCAGTCGCCAGCGGCCTGATAATACCCTTAAAGGGAGGAATTAACTTTAAACCATAGCGTTTATGTCAAGTAGCTCCCGTCCTATGAGCAGCTTATGCATCTCGGTGGTGCCGCCCAGGATAGTGCTCAGTACCGAATCGCGGTAGTGGTGCTCGACCGGGAAATCGTCGGTGCACCCATAAGCGCCGTGTAGCCTGACTGCCTCGCCCGATACCCTTACCGCCAGTTCGCTAGCCAGCCACTTGGCCGCCGAAAGCTCCTTGGCATGCGGCTTGCCCTGGCTCTTCAGCTCGGCGGCGTAATAGACCTGCCAGCGAACCGCCGAAATCTCGGCCTGCATGCGGGCTATCGTCTCCTGCACCAACTGGAAGCTGGCGATGGGTTTACCGAACTGGTGCCTCTCCTTAGCGTATTTGATAGAGGCATCCAGGCAGCCCTGGGCCATGCCGATGCCTCCCGCCGAGATAAAGAGGCGCGCCGTGTCGATACCGCCCAGGCTGTTCTGCAATCCCCGCCCCACCTCCCCAATTAGATTCTCCTTGGGCACGCGGCAATCGCTGAAAGCCAGGTTGGCAATATCGCCCGCCTTATCCCCTACCATCTCGACCTCACGGCTGGAAAAGCCCAGGGTTCCTTTGTCCACGGCGATAACAGCTATTCCTTTGGTGCCCTTTGACTTGTCCGTCTGGACTAAAACGAGGACAGTATCGGCGATACCGCCGTGGCAGATAAAGTTCTTATTACCGTTGATGACCCACTCGTCGCCGTCGAGGACCGCCGAGGTCTCAATGGCGGTGGCGTCGCTGCCGGCGTCAGGCTCGACGGCGGCCATGGCAATAAACATCTCCCCACGGCAGAGCGGTGGCAGGTATTTTTGCTTCTGCTCATCGCTGGCGGCTTTGGTCAGGATTGTCCCCGCCAGCACGCAATGCCCCACCGAGGTTAGAGTCTGCGTCCAACTCGCCCGGCTGAGCTGCTCCCAGATAATAGCCGCCGAGAGGTAGTCCAGCCCCGCCCCCCCGTACTCCTGGGGCAGGTGCACCGCCAGCAGCCCCAGTTCAGCCATCTTTTTGATAATATCGTAGTTTATTTTGCGCTGTCGCTCGTACTCCTGGAGCGTGGGCGCCATCTCCTGCTCGGCAAACTTACGGGCCATATCACGGAGCATCAGCTGCTCTTCGGATAGCTCGAATTTCATCTTATACCTCCGTCCTGTTCGATAAGCGTCTTCGGCACTTCAAAGGGGCATGTTGCCGTGCCGCTTGGGATAGGGCTCTATCTTTTTATCTTTTATTAATTGCAGCGAGTGGGCCAGACAGCGCCTCGTCTCCCTGGGCTCGATGATATCCTGGACATAGGTTACCTGCGAGGCCAGGGCCAGGCTGTCGGCGTACAATTCGTTATATTCTTTGACTTTTTGGGCACGGAAGTCATCGGGTTTTTCGGCCTTTTTGATATCCTCGGCGTAGAAAAGCTCGACAGCCTGCGCTGCCCCCATAGCGCCGACCTCGGCGGTGGGCCAGGCAAAGACAAGGTCGGTGCCGAAGCCGGGCAGTATGCCCATGCCCAGGGCGGCGCCGCCGTAGACCTTGCGCATGAGCACGGCTATTTTGGGCACCGTCGCCTCGGAAAGTGCGTAGAGCACCTTGGCGCCGTGGTGGATAATGCCGTCGTGCTCCTGCGCCTTACCGGGCAGATAGCCGGGCGTGTCCACCAGCAGGACGAGGGGGATGCTAAAGGCATCGCAAAAGCGGATGAAGCGTGCCTGCTTGCGCGAGCTGTCCACCGTCATGCAGCCGGCGCGCACCATGGGCTGGTTGGCGATAACGCCCACGGTTTTCCCCTCCATACGGGCGAAGCCGACGATTATCTCGCTGGCGAACTCGGCTTTAACCTCGATGAAGTCGCCCTTGTCCACGATTTCTTTGATTACCTTACGCATGTCGTAGCCCTGTGTCGGCTCGGCGGGCACGATTTCAGACAGCGCGTCGGTGTATCTTTCCGAGTCATCGCCGCTATCTACTTTGGGTAAGGCTTCCCGCCAGTTCGAGGGCAGGAAGGACAAAAGCCGCCGAATGTCCTGCATACAATCTTGTTCGCTCTTCACCCTGAAGTCAGCGACACCGGTGAGCTGGCAGTGGACCTTGGCTCCACCCAGCTCCGCCATACTGATTTCCTCCCCCGTCACCGATTTGATAACGCGGGGGCCGGTGATAAACATATGCGAAAGCCCGTCCACCATAAAGATGAAGTCGGTCAGCGCCGGCGAATAGACCGAGCCGCCCGTGCAGTTGCCTAATATAGCCGAAATCTGGGGTATCGCCCCCGAGCAGCGGCTGTTGATGAAGAAGACCACCCCCGCGTGCTTCTCGTCGCTGACGCGGTAGGGGTCGTCGCTGCCCGCCTTTTCCGGCCTGACCACCCTGGCTCCGGGCGAATCGTTGAGGCCGATAAGGGGCACGCCCATCTCCAGCGCCATCTCATGTATCTTGTATAGCTTGCGCCCGTGAATATAGCCCTGGGAGCCGCCGAAAACGGTGGCGTCGTGGGCGAAGACACAGACCCGGCGCCCGTCTACGGTACCGTGACCGGTGACAACGCCGTCGCCCGGCGCCCCCAGGCGGTATTTGACCAGCATGCCGAACTCGTTGAAGCTGCCTGCGTCAAGGAGCAGTTCTATACGCTCCCGCGCCGTCAGCTTGCCCTTCTCGTGCTCGCGGGCGATTTTATCCTTACCACCCCCCAGGGCGGCCATTTCTTTAGCCTCGCGGAGCTTTTTGATACGCTCTTCCATTTTCTACCTCCCACAAAGCGCTTTTGGCAATCGCACGTCTAACTAGAATATATCCTCGTCTTTGACCCAGGGCGGGAACCAGCGGTAGTAATCGGGCGGGTTGGCTTTCTTTAAGCCTTCGTAGGTTGCCTTGGCTAAGGCTATCGTTTCACCCTTACGCTGCAGCTTGACCAGTTCTTTAGCTTCCAGAGATAACAGCGTCTTTCCCAGCTCGGCGTCGCTGACAGCGAAGGCTTCTTTGAGGTCTTCAAGGCTCATGTAGAGCCCGGGGTTGACCCGATAGTCCTCGGCAAGGACAGCCAGCAGGCTTTCTTCGTTTATCTTGGTGAGCTTCTTCGGTTTTTCAGAACTAGTTATGGGTACCCCCAGCTTTTGGTGGCGGACACGGCGCGGCATCTTGAAATCTTCGGCCATCGCCTTCAAGCCCATCCGGTAGATGGTAATCTTGATGGCCTCGTTGGTGCCCCCCGCTATCTGGGCGACTTTAGATTCATTCAGTATTCTTTGTAATGGGTAGAACTTAGTAGTGCCATCGCCGCCCATGACCTGAATCGCCTCCACCCCCAACTCCACCGCCGCGTCGGTGCCGAAAACCTTGGCCACGGAGCAGTCAACGGCGGCGTCCTTACCCTCGTCCAGACGCTGGGCGGCGTAGTAGGTAGCTAATCGGGCTAATTTCAGTTTGCTCAGCATGTCGGCCACCTTGAACTGGTTGGTGGGGATATCGATGGTGGGCTTACCGAACTGGATGCGCCGTTGCCCGTAGGAGACGATAGCCCGTAGCGCTTCCCGCATCGCGCCCAGCACCTGCGCCGAGACCAGCGCCCGCTCGTAGTTAAGCGCCATAACCATCACCCGCCACCCCTGCCCTTCCTCACCGATACGGTTGGCCACGGGCACGGGCACATCGATAAGGCTCAAATAGCCGTTGGGCACGTTGTCGAAGCCCATCACCTCGTTAATCTTCTCAATAGTGAAGCCGGGCATACCCTTCTCGACGATGAAACCGGTCAACTGGCGGTGTTTACGTATGTCTTCGGGGTCGTCGCTGGTGCGGGCGTAGAGCATATATCTGTTGCCCACACCGGTACCGGTGGCGAAGCGCTTCTTGCCGTTGATAATGTATTTATCGCCCTGGCGCTTGGCCGAGGTCTCGATGCTGGCGACGTCGGTGCCCACGCCGGGCTCGGTCATGGCCACCGCTCCCAACTCCCCCTTGGCCATGCGGGGCAGGAACCTCTTTTTCTGCTCCTCAGTGCCAAAGTCAATCACCTGGTGCCAGCCCCCCAGCATGGCGGCGCCGAATATCCAGCCCGCGCCGGGCAAACGGCTGATTTCCTCGATGGCGATGCAGGCCCCGGTGGCACCCAGCCCCATCCCCCCGTACTCCTTGGGAACGCCGGCGCCGAAATAGCCCTCTTTGGCTATACTCTCCAGAATATCCATGGGGAATCGCCGCTCCCAGAAGGCTTCCTCGGCGCGGGGCGTAATCCTATCGACGAACTCTCTGACATCTTCCGTCAGCGCCTTGTGCTCGTCGTTCCACCAGGTGAAAGATTCCATAATTACCCCCTGAAGTTTGCTACCAAGATGATAGCGTAAGACGTCCCGATTATCAATGTCGTCTTGCCCACACTCGAGAGGAAAAACCGTTAGTAATCTATTGACAAGACAGCCAACCAGGCTTATAATTACGACCAGGTGCAAAAGCGATGAGTTGCATTGCCACATTCAAGAGAAAGGGACTGAAACTGACTCCGCAGCGCAAACTGATTCTGGATATCATCCACGACGCTGAGGAGCCCCTCACCGCCGATACCATCATCAGCCACGTCCAATCGAGGATGCCGGGGGTACACAAGTCGACCATCTACCGCACCCTGGAAATCCTGGAGGAATCCGGCTGTGTCTATAAGAGCACGCTGGAAAACCAGTCCATCTATCACCACCCCGAAGAGGGCCACCACCACCACCTGGTCTGCACCAAGTGCGGCAAGTCCATAGACTGTGAAGATGACGTTTTCGCGCCGGTAGAGAAGTCAATCGGGGCGAAATACGGCTTTAGCGTTGATTTCAAGCACGTAGTGATGAGCGGGCTCTGCGAGGAGTGCCGCCAGAAGACCGGCTAGATAACCCATATATTTTTTTGCCCTTAACATGCGACCAGTCGCAATTGCGCTCTTTTGCAGCGTTGTATCAAAGCACTAAAAAATATTTAGGAGGTCTAGATGAAAAAAGGGATTGTTTTTAGTGCCATTCCCCTGCTGATTCTGGTCATGGTCTTTATCGGCTGCGGCGGTGGGGCGGTGGGGAACCTGGAGTTCTACGCCAACGGCGAGGACTTCGTGCGCCAGGGTTTCGTCTCTAAGGACGGCTGGAGCATCCAGTTCGACCACGTCTAC
>JASFEJ010000068.1:0-7342 GCA_050124895.1 Dehalococcoidia bacterium | reverse complement strand
GGAGAGAAGTCTATAGAGGTTACACCTTTATAGGGTGGGTTTTGGGTGGGACTAAAACTCGGGGTGGGAAGAAAACCTTGGGGAGGGGTAAAAAATTGACAGCCTGGGCGTCTAACGCTAAAATTGGTTGATGCCACGGTTTTATCCCTGAGTAATTTTACCTATCGATGTGGGGTGGGGTGGGGACTTAAGAAAGGGGGACTATCTTGACGCAGGTCGCCGAAGCCAAGCCAGCCGTTAATATCAATGAGGACTATTGCAGCCGCTGTTCTATCTGCGGCTCTCTTTGCCCCTACGAAGCCATCAGCAAAGACCACGAGAGCAATAAAATCATACTGGATATAGAGAAGTGCCAGGTCTGCGGTATCTGCGCTTCGGCCTGCCCGGCGCGGGCCATTGATACCATCTACTACGACCGCGAATCGCTGCTCAACTACCTGAGGAAGGTGAAGCCGAAATACAAGAGCGACACGCTGGTGGTCATGTGCAAGGGCAGCGCCCCCGACTTTAGCCAGGTGGGCAAGCTCTTCGGGGTAAAGGACTTCGTGCCGCTTTCCGTGCCCTGTGTCGGGCGCATCTCCGAGGAACTGCTCCTGGGGATGATGGTGGAGGGGATGACCAAGATTAACATACTCGCCTGCGACGAGGACTACTGCCGCTTTCACCGGGGCAGCCCGCTTACCTCACGGCGCGTTATGGCCTTAAACCGTATGCTCGAGCAATTGGGCTACGGCAAAGAGGCGGTCACCATGAAGCGCAACAGCCTCAAGGTGAAGGTGGACAAAGACCTCTGTATCGCCTGCGGCAACTGCGTCTTCTACTGCCCCTACGATGCCCCTAAGCTGGAGAGCCAGGGGGGGATAAGCTTCGACCTGGACGCCTGCCGCGGCTGCGGCCTGTGCGTTTCCCTCTGCCCCGCCTTCGCCCTCGACCTGGAGAACTGGGAGCGGGATAGAATCTCGGAGCTGTTGCCCAAGCTAATCGCCGAGATGAAGCCGCCCAAGATAGTCGTCTTCCGCTGCCAGTGGGCGCTCTATCCGCCCCTGAACGGTGATGTCGGCCCCAACGTGCGCACTATCGAACTGCCCTGCTCGGGGCGGGTCGAAGCCATACACGTCCTGGAGGCTCTGCAGAACGGCGCCGACGGGGTTATGGTCATTGCCTGCGCCGAAGACGACTGTAAGCAGGAGGGGGTAAGCGCCAAGGCTGAGCACGTGGTGGCTAAAATCAGGGAACAGCTGGAACAGCTCGGACTGGGGGAGAGACTGGGCTTCGGCTCGGCCTCGCCGCGATACGAAGGACAGGCGGAGGAAGCTATAAAACAGTTCCGTCAGAAGATAGAAACTATTGGTTAAGAAGGGGAAAAGCTGATGATTGTAACCATACTTAAGCCTCTGGACGAAATACTGGAATCGATATCGCCTTACAAAAAGATATTAATCGCCGGCTGCGACGGCTGTACCCAGCCGCCGCGCGGCATGAGGGAAGCCAAGACATTAAAGCAATTGTTGGAACTGGCCGGTAAGCTCAAGAATAAAAAGTTTGAATTTAAGTTGACTTCGGTGGTTAAGCAGTGCGATACCGTATTGACCAGAGCCACGATAAAGCCCTACGTTGAAGATATTGACGCCGTGCTCTCTTTAGCCTGCGGGGCGGGCCCTCAAACGGTGGCCGAGGTCTTCCCCGACCTGCCCGTTATTCCCGCCCAGAACTCCCACTTCGTCGGCAGCGACCAGCGGGAAGAGGGCGCTATAATCGACAGCTGCTCTTCCTGCGGCGACTGCGTCCTGGCGCTGACCGGTGCCGTCTGCCCGGTGACGCGCTGCGCCAAGGGGTTGCTCAACGGCGCCTGCGGCGGTGCCCGTGAGGGCAAGTGCGAGCTCGACCCGGAGCGGGACTGCGCCTGGGAGCTTATCTATAAGCGGCTGGAGAGACTGGGACAGCTGGACAGAATCAAGGAGTTCCGCCCGCCGCGCAACTACCAGAAGAAGGCCTGGAAGGTAGCGCCTTAACCACCACCTACCTTGGCTCATCCGCTAAACCATAGCCACCCCGCTATGTCTTCATTGCACACAGGCACCACTAGCTGATATAATCAATCAGCTATGGTTCCTGCTAAAAAACAAGAGGACGACGGTCAAAAACTGGAGACAATGCGCCACTCTGCCTCGCACGTTTTGGCGGAGGCGGTACTCTTCATGTTCCCCGACGCCAAGTTCGGCATCGGCCCCGCCACCCATGACGGTTTTTACTACGATTTCGAGCTACCCCGCCCCCTGACCCCGGAAGACCTGCCCGTCATCGAAGCCAAGATGAAAGAGCTGGTCAAGGCCAACCTGCCCTTTACTCGTGAAGAAATGTCCAAAAAGGACGCCCGCTCCCTTTTCGCCAAACAGCCCTACAAGCTGGAGCTAATCGAAGAGATAGAGGACGAGAAGGTGGGCGTCTACCGGCAGGGCTCTTTCGTCGATTTGTGCCGGGGGCCTCATGTCGCTTCTACCAAAGAGGTTAAGGCCTTCAAGCTGGTGAGTATCGCCGGCGCCTACTGGCGGGGTGACGAGCACAACCCCATGCTGCAAAGGGTCTACGGCGTCGCCTTCGAGACTAAAGATGCCCTTAACGAATACCTCAAGAACCTGGAGGAGGCGGCCAAGCGCGACCACCGCAAGCTGGGCAGGGAACTGGACCTCTTCAGCATCCACGAAGAGGCGGGGCCGGGACTGGTGCACTGGCACCCCAAAGGCTCCATGATACGCCACGTCATCGAGGACTTCTGGAAGGAAGAGCACTTCAAGCGGGGCTACGAACTGCTCTACACCCCCCATATCGGCAAGCTCGACCTCTGGAAGACGAGCGGCCACTGGGACTTCTACCGCGAGAACATGTACGACCCCATCAACGTCGAGGGGCAGGAATACGTCATCAAGCCGATGAACTGCATCGGTCACATACTGATATACAAGACCAGCCAGCACAGCTACCGCGAATTGCCACTGCGCTATGCCGAGCTGGGCACGGTCTACCGCTACGAGCGCTCCGGTGTCCTGCACGGGCTTTCCCGGGTGCGCGGCTTTACCCAGGACGATGCCCATATCTTCTGCCGCTTCGACCAGTTAGAGGACGAGGTGGCCGGTGTGCTCGACCTGGCCCTGTTCATGATTGACACCTTCGGCTTCAAAAACTATAAGATGTACCTCTCGACGAGGCCGGAGAAATACGCCGGGGACCTCAAGGTATGGGAAGAGGCGACGGATACCCTGGCCAAAGCGCTGGAACGCCAGAAACTTAGCTATGAAATCGACCCCGGCGAGGGGGTCTTCTATGGGCCCAAGATTGACATCAAGTTTGAGGACGCGGTGGGGCGGGGTTGGCAGGGGCCGACGATACAGGTTGACTTCAACCTGCCCCAGCGCTTCGACGTCAACTACATAGGCGAGGACGGGCAGGAGCACAAGGTGGCTATGGTGCACCGCACCGTGCTGGGGAGCATGGAGCGGTTTTTGGCATCTTTGATTGAGCACTACGGCGGCGCCTTTCCCGTCTGGCTGGCGCCGGTGCAGGCGGCGGTGCTGCCCATCGCCGACCGCCACCTGGAATACGCCCGTAAGCTGGAAGCCGAGCTAAAGAAGGAGGGGATAAGGGGGGTGGTCGATGCCCGCTCGGAAACGGTGAACATGAAGATAAGACAGGCGCAGCTGGAAAAGGTGCCCTATATGCTTGTTGTCGGCGATAGAGAGGTGGCCGAATCGACCGTTTCGGTACGACTGCGCAGCGGCGAGCAGGCCAACGCCCAGCCGTTTAACGATTTCAAGAAGAAGATTAAAGGGGTCATAGCTAGCCGCAGCCTGGAATTGAAGCTGTAAAACTTGACTAGAACAGGCGGTTATGCTATAGTTTGTGCCCGTAAAGCTTAAGGGCGCGTGGAGGTAAACAGGACATAGTTAAACCGCTACGGATTAACCAGGGCATCAGAGCCAGGGAAGTACGTCTGGTTGGGGAGAAGGGTGAACAACTGGGGATTATGCCCATAAGCCAGGCGCTGGAGATGGCGAGGAGGCAAGACCTTGACCTGGTTGAGGTAGCCCCTACCGCAACACCGCCCGTGTGCCGCCTGCTCGATTACGGCAAGTACAAGTACGAGCAGTCCAAGAAGGAGCGTGAGCAGAGGAGAAGCCAGAAGGTTTCGCTGCTGCGCGAAGTCAGGATGCGGCCCAAGATTGATACTCACGACTTCGACGCCAAAGCCCGGACGGTGAGGAAGCTGCTGGGTGAGGGCGATAAGGTTAAGATAACGGTACGCTTCCGGGGACGGGAAATCACCCATCCCGAGATTGCCTGGGGTCTGTTGCAGCGGATGACGGAATCGTTGCAGGGGGTGGCGGCTATCGCCCGGCAACCGGTGATTGAGGGGCGGAGTATGACCGTAATCCTCTCGCCGTTAGCCGCCCAGAAAGCAAAGCCGAAAGAGGCAGCGACCAAAGAGGTAGTAAAGGGGACTTAAAAAGAATTGCCCAAGATTAAAACCCATAAGGGAGCTAAGAGCCGCTTCCATATCACGGGTAGCGGCAAAATTATGCGAGTCAAGGGCGGCAAGAGCCATTTCCGCCGCCGTAAGCCGAAGCGGGTGCGGCGTCTCTTCGACGACACCATACCGCTGAACGCTGTTGACCGGCAGCGTATTAAACGGCTTTTGCCCTACGGTGTGAAGTAGATAGGAGAATATTTTGCGTATCAAGCGAGGGGTAACCAGCCACAGACGACATAAGAAGGTGCTGGCCATGACCAAGGGTCATCGGGCCACCCGCCATTCCCTTTACCGCCGGGCTAAAGAGTCTATGCTCCACGCGCTGAGCTATGCCTACGCCCACCGCCGCGAGCGCAAGGGCGACATGAGGCGGCTCTGGATAGTGCGGGTCAGCGCTGCCAGTCGGTCGCAGGGGCTTAGCTACGGGCAGTTCATCTACGGCTTAAAGCAGGCGGGCGTTACCGTCAACCGCAAGGTTTTGGCCGATATGGCGGTGAGGGAGCCGGAGGCTTTTGCCAGGCTGGTGACGGTAGCCAAGGGGAAGGTCAAAGAGTAAAGGGTTTTCCGTTGAGTTTTGAGAGGGGCTGATGCCCCTCTTTTTTATTATCCCCATATCCCCACTCTGTCAGCGTACGTCATTTCTAACCCACCCAGCCCGCCCTAATAAGTAAACTTCTTAACTTGGGGGTACGCCCATCCACCCCATTACAGGGGGTTTGAAAGGGGGACAGAGTCCCCCTTTTTCATTAAAGGGTGGTGGGTGGGAATAGATAAAATCTGGGTGGGGATGTGGGGGACTAGATTCCCGCCTTCGCGGGAATGACGGGGAAGCGCTGCCTTTCTCGCAGTGACATATTCGTTCACTCCTTGACCCTTTTGTCACCTAGAAGCTATAATCCAAGACAACCATGATAAGCGAACTCGAAGAACTATTAGCCAACGCCCTGCGGGAGCTGGAGGTGGTCACCCAGGACAAAGAACTGGAAGCCTGGCGGGTACGCTACCTGGGCAAAAAGAGCCAGCTAACCACTGCCCTGCGCGGGCTGGCCAAGCTGCCCATAAATGAGAGGAAGCGGGTGGGGTCTCTGGCCAACCGTATTAAAACCGAGCTGGAGAGCGGCTATGAGCAGAAGATTCAAATGCTCCGCGAGGGCCAGCTGGAAAGCGCCGTCGGCGCTGAAGTCTTAGACATTACGCTACCGGGGCGTATTATGCCCGCCGGGCGTTTGCACCCCATCACCCAGACCATCCAGGAGATTCACGAAATCTTCGGTTCCATGGGCTTTCAGGTGAGGGAGACGCCCGAGGTGGAGTGGAACTACTACAACTTCGAGGCTTTGAACATACCCCACCACCACCCCGCCCGCGACAGCATGGCGACATTGTGGATGGACCATGAAAACGAGAAGGGCGAAAGGGACATGCTGCTGCGAACCCACAACACGGCCGGGGACATCAGGGCGATGGAGGTAATGAAGCCGCCGATTCGGGTGGTGACCACGGGCAAGGTCTATCGCTACGAGGCCAGCGACGCCACCCACGTGCCCATGTTCTACCAGATTGACGGCTTCGCCGTGGACAAGAGCATCACCATGGCCGAGCTTAAAGGAACGCTCTACGAATTCGCCCGCCGTTTCTTCGGTGAGGAGAGAAGGGTGCGCTTTCGCTGCGACTACTTCCCCTTCGTCGAGCCGGGGGTGGAGATGGCCATCGAGTGCGGTGTCTGTGGGGGGAAGGGCTGCCGGCTCTGCGGCGATAGCGGCTGGATTGAGATACTGGGGGCGGGGATGACCCACCCCAAGGTACTGGAGCGCGGCGGCTTAGACCCCAAGGTGTATAGCAGCTTTGCTTTCGGTATGGGCATCGACAGGCTGCCCATGCTGCGTTACGGCATCGACGATATAAGACTCTTTTACGGCAGCGACCTTAGATTTTTGAGGCAGTTCTAGATGAAGGTTTCGATTAGCTGGCTTAAGGACTACGTGGATATAAAGCTGCCCGTTAGTGAGCTGGCCCACAAGCTGGCTATGGCCGGCACCGAGGTCAAGGGCTGGCAGGCTGTCGGCGGCAGCTGGGATAATATCGTTGTCGGCCAGATTAAGGCCATCGACCCCCATCCCAACGCCGACCGCCTCACGCTGCCTACCGTCGACCTGGGCACTTCGGAGCAAACAGTTGTCTGCGGGGCGCCTAACCTCAAAATAGGGGATAAGGTGGTCTTTGCCTATGTCGGCGCCAAGCTCATTGATGGCCATACTGGCGAACCCCTCACCCTGAAGCCGGCCAAGATACGGGGGGTGGTCTCGGAGGGGATGGTCTGCTCGGAAAAAGAGCTCGGTATCTCCGATAGCCACGAGGGCATCATGGTCCTGCCCGCCGACGCCCCGGTGGGCACCCCGCTGGTCGACTACATGGGCGACGTCATACTCGACCTGGATATAACACCCAACCGCCCCGACTGCCTCTCGGTTATCGGCATCGCTCACGAGATAGCTGCCTTGATGGGGCAAGAGGTCCGTCTCCCCGCCGATGATTACGCTGAGTCCACCACCACGATAGACAGCCAGGTGGCGGTGGAGATTGACGCCCCCGACCTCTGCCCGCGCTATAGCGCCAGTCTGGTTAAAGGCATAAAGATAGGTGCTTCACCGCCCTGGATGCAGCAGCGGCTTATCGCCGCTGGCATGCGCCCCATAAACAACATCGTTGATATTACCAACTACGTCATGCTGGAGTACGGCGAGCCGCTGCACGCCTTCGACTACAACCAGATTGGGGGCCAGAAGATTATCGTCCGCCGCGCTAAAAAGGGCGAGG
>JASFEJ010000067.1:0-7539 GCA_050124895.1 Dehalococcoidia bacterium | reverse complement strand
GTTATGCTCGTCCTGGGCGACCAGCCCTATGTCGACAGCCCCACCATCGACAGCTTGCTCGACGCCTTCACCAGTAATAAAAAGGGAATAGCCATCCCCACCTACCAGGGCCAGCGGGGCCACCCCCTCATCTTTGACAGGAAATACGAAGCACCGTTGTCCCACTTAAAGGGTGATATCGGCGGCCGGGAGATAATCAGGGAAAACCCCGAAGACGTCCTCGAAGTCCCCGTTGATTGCGAGGGTATCCTCATCGATATCGACACTCCACCCCCTTAACTCGCCTTGACACTTTCCAGCCCCCGATGCTAAATTAGTTAGTTGGATTTCCCATCTTTAAGTCAGTAATAAGCAGGAGGAACGAAGCTTTATGAATATGATTGTCTGCACCAAGCAAGTAATTGACCCCGAAGCCCCCCCCGCCAGCTTCAAGATAGACACCGCCAATAACAAGGTGGTGCCACCCCAGGGGGTATCGCCCGTAATCGACCCCTACGCCGAATACGGCGTCGAGGCGGCGCTCAAGATTAAGGACGCCCAGGGCGGCAAGGTCACCGCCGTCAGCCTGGGCACCAACCAGCTACGCGACATCGTCAAAAAACCGCTGGCGATGGGCGCCGACGAATTAATCCTGTTAGAGGACGAAGCCTTCGACGGCGGCGACAGCTGGTCGACCGCCTACGCGCTGGCCATGGCCATCAAGAAGATAGGCGAATACGACATCATCTTCTGCGGCCGCGAGGCTTCTGACTGGAACGCGGGTCAGGTCGGTACGGGCATCGCCGAGATATTGGGGATGCCCAGCGTCACCCTGGTCAAGAAGGTTGAGCCCGCCGGCGATAAAGTCAAGCTGGAAAGGGTCACCGACGAAGGCTATGAGTTCATCGAGGTCTCCTTGCCCTGCCTGATTACCGTCAGCAACGAAATCGGCGAGCCCCGCTACCCCACCATCAAGGGCATCATGGGCGCCAAGAAAAAGGAGCCGGTTGTCTGGAAGCCCGCCGATATCGGCGTCGAAGCCTCTCAGATAGGCACTCAAGGGCGGCGCACCAAGCTGCAGAAACTGTTCCAGCCCGTCCGCGAAGGCAAGTGCGAGATGATTGAGGGCGAGAGCCCCGAGGAAGCTGGCACCAACCTGGCGGCAAAACTGCGCGAAGTCAAGGTAATATAAAATTTTTAACCAGTTTTTAACATTCTTTTGTTATAGATAGGAGGCAAGAAATGGCCGAAAATAAAGGTGTTCTCGTTCTTTGTGAAACTAAAGAAGGTAAGCTGGCAGCCATCGCCACCGAGCTTTTGGGATGCGGCCGCAAGCTGGCCGACGACCTGGGTCAGGAGCTGGCGGCGGTGCTGGTCGGCAGCGGTGTAAGCGACGTAGCTCAAGAAGCTATCGCCTACGGCGCCGACAAGGCCTACGTCGCCGACGACGCCCAGCTCAAAGACTATCAGACCGACGCCTACCTGGCAGTTATGGAAAAGGTCGTCGAGCAGGCGCCGCCCCAGATTATACTGATGGGTCAGACCTCCATCGGGCGCGACCTGGCGCCGACGCTGGCCTTCCGCCTCAAGACGGCGGCCCAGCTGGGCTGTTTGGAGCTAGCCATCGATTCCTCTTCCAAGAAGTTATTGCAGACCAAGCCCGTCTACGGCGGCAACGCCCAGGCTGTTTTCGTCACCGATTCTTTCCCCCAGATAGCCACGGTCAGGGCCAAGGCGATGACGCCCCTGGCGCCCGACTCGGGCCGAAAGGGTGATGTGGTCAAGGTTGACGCCGCCCTCGACCCGTCTAAGATAAGGGCCAAGGTAGTGGAGAAGGTAGCGGAAAAGGTGGAGGGCATCAAGCTGGAAGACGCCGAGGTTGTCGTCTGCGGCGGTAGGGGTATCGGCAGCGCCGAGGGCTTTACCCAATTAGAGGCGTTGGCCAATATGCTCAAAGGCGCCGTGGGCGCCACCCGCCCGCCCTGCGACAACGAATGGGTGGCGGCGGGCGCTCAGATAGGGCTCACCGGCAAGATTGTGGCTCCCGAGCTTTATATCGCCATCGCCCTTTCCGGCTCCAGCCAGCATATGTCGGGCTGCTCCGGCTCCAAGACCATCGTCGCCATCAACAAAGACCCCGAAGCCAATATCTTCCGTGAAGCCCGCTTCGGCGTGGTCGGCGACTGGAAGAAGGCTTTACCTGCCTTCACCGAAAAGCTAAAAGAGCTGCTGGCCAGTTAAGACCCGCTTGATAGTGAGCTCCGGCTCTGATATGATACCAAACAATTTAGCCAAGGGGGCAAAGCGATGAAAAGACTGTTAGCTTCTGGCATCCTGATGGTATGCTTACTCACCCTTCTCCCCTTAAGCCCGGTCCTGGCTCAGGACGATTCTATCGAGCTTACCACCGACTACTACAAGCTGGAGGTAGAATCCGGGGCCAGCGTCGAGTTCACCGTTGAGCTGGAATATACGGGGAATGTGGCGCGGGTCTTCGACCTGACGGCTACCGGACCCACGGACTGGACGACCTCCATCACCCCCTCCTACCCCCGGGACAAACAGATACTGGATATAAGGATGGAGCCGCCGGCAGAGGGCGAAAGCGTCACCACCGAGCAGATAGTCGTCACCGCCACCCCCGCCTCCTGGCTCCTCCCTGAACTGGGGGAATACCCGATAACACTGGAGGTAAAATCGGGTGAGCTCCAGAGCTCCATTGAGCTCACGGCGGTAGTGACCTCCATACCCGCCAGCTACTCTCTCTACCTCACCACGCCCGACGGCGTCCTCAGCACCACGGCCAAAGCGGGCCAAGAAAACTATTTCACGCTGGCCGTGGTCAACAGCGGCACCGGGGACATCGACAACATCACCCTCTCCACCAACAAACCGAAGGGGTGGACGGTCGAGCTTTCCCAGACCAATATAGCTTCGGTGGCAGCGGACAATTTCCAGACTGTGGAGATGAACATCAAGATACCCGCCGACGCCATCTCTGGTGACTACGAAATTATCGTCAGGGCGTCGGGCACGCAGGCTTCGGACAGCCTGGAAGTAAGGGTTACCGTAAAGACGTCCGCCCTCTGGGGATGGGTGGGGGTTGGCATCATCGTGCTGGTCATTGCCGGACTGGCTTATATCTTCATGCGCTTCAGCCGACGGTAGGATATGGGCAAAAAGATTGTAGTCAAGACCGAGGACCTGACCAAGGAATACGACAAGGTCACCGTGGTCGACCACCTCAATCTTGAGGTGGCCGAAAACGAGGTGTTCGGTCTGCTGGGCCCCAACGGCGCCGGTAAGACCACTACCATTCTTATGCTGCTGGGCTTAACCGAGCCGGCATCGGGCATCGCCAAAATCTACGGCTTCAACTCCACCCGCGAGCCGCTCAAGGTAAAGCGCCTGGTGGGCTACCTGCCGGAAAAGGTGGGCTTCTACGATACCCTCACCGCCAAGGAGAACCTCCGCTTCATCGCCGAGCTCAACGGTATCGGCTACGCCGAGTCCGAGCCCCTCATCGACGAGGTATTGAAATCAGTGGGCCTAAGCGAAGTGGGCGACAAGACGGTGAACAAGTTCTCCCGCGGCATGAAGCAGCGCTTAGGCATCGCCGACGTGCTGGTGAAAAAGCCCAAGGTAGCCTTCCTCGACGAACCCACCGCCGGGCTCGACCCCGAGGGCATCAACCAGATTATCGACCTGATAGGCAACCTGCCCAAGATGGGCACGACGGTTGTCTTTTCCTCCCACCGCCTCTACGAAGTACAGCGGGTCTGCCACAGCATCGGCATACTCTCCAAGGGGAAAATGGTGGTCCAGGGCCCCCTAAGCGAGATAGGCCGGGACGCCCTGGCCGAGGGCCGCTTCAGAATAGAGGTGGAAACCGCCGAGCCCAGCCCCCAGCTTATCAAGGTGATGAAAAAGATTAAGGGGGTAAGTAAGGTAGAAACCGAGGGCAATATGCTGCGCATAACCACCGACGCCGACCTGAGGGCGGAGATTTCCAAGGCGGTAGTAGAAAACGGCGTGGCGCTAATCCAGGTCAAAATCCAGGAATTCTCGCTGGACGATATTTATATGAAGTATTTCCACGAGGGCGATTGAATAAATGCTGACCATCCTGCGCAAAGAACTGGCTGACTACTTCACCAGCATAAGGTGCTTCATCCTCTTTCTGCTCATCTTTATTGCCAGCGCCTTCGCCATCTATACCGCCCACCACGGCATCCGCGAGGCGGCCGTCGACCCCGGCCCCGTTTTCATCAAATTATTCACTACCGGCAATGACCTGCCCTCGCTAACCGTATTCATCGCTCTGCTCATCCCCATAATCGGCATCGCCCTGGGCTTCGACGCCATCAACGGCGAGCGCTCCAGCGGCACGCTTAACCGCATCCTCTCCCAACCCATATACCGCGACAGCGTCATCAACGGCAAGTTCCTGGCGGGCTTAATCACCATGTCCATCATGGTGGGGTCTATTGTATTACTGGTCGGAGGCTACGGCCTGTGGATGATTGGCGTGCCCCCCGGCGCTGAGGAAATCGTCAGGATATTCATCTACTTCCTGTCGGCGGTCATCTACGGCGCCTTCTGGATGGGGCTGGCCATACTCTTTTCGGTGCTCTTCCGTAGTTTGGCTGTCTCCCTACTCTTCCCGATGGCCGTCTGGATATTAATCGGCATCCCCGCCTCCCTCTTCAACCCCTACGTCAAATTCTTCGTGCCCGCAGTAAGCGATTCCATAGGCGTGCAGTTGATGGTAGCCCGTATCGATCCCTACTTCCTCTTCGAAGAGGCAACGCAGGTGCTCCTCATCCCCGTCTGGAGAGGCTACGCCTTACTAACCTCCACCACCACCAGCTCGATGCTGCCCAACCCTCTCTCTCTGGACCAGAGCCTGCTCATCGTCTGGCCCCAGCTTACGGTATTGGTCGCCCTGACCGCCATCTGCTTTGCCGTCAGCTACATCGTCTTTATGCGGCAGGAAATAAGGTCTACCTAAAAGCCCCCTCCTAGAGATACCCCACCCCCACTCGGTTAGCGTACGTAGTTTCTTCCCACCCAACACCCACCCTATATGGGTTAGACCCCTATAAACCTCTTATTTTAGGGAGTTTGAAATGGGGACTCCGTCCCCCTTTACCTTAAAGGGCGGTGGGCGGGAATAGATAAAACCGGGGTAGGGTGGTGATAACAATCACTTGCTCTATTAGGCGGCTCTGATTATAATAGGGGGGTTAGCTTAGAGAGTAGGTGACTAATGCAACAATACGGACTGGAGAATATCAGAAACGTGGTCCTGCTGTCCCACAGCGGCGCGGGCAAGACATCAGCCTCGGAGGCGATGCTTTTCAGCGCCGGGGCCATCAAGCGGCTGGGCAAGGTTGATGACGGCAGCACCACCTCGGATTACGACCCCGACGAGGTAAAGCGGCAGATAAGCATAAGCCTTTCCCTGCTCCCTCTAGAGTGGCAGGGAGCTAAGCTTAATATCATCGATACCCCCGGCTATTCCGATTTCGTCGGCGAGGTCAAGGCGGCGATGAGGGTAAGCGAGGGAGCGGTGATTATGGTCTGCGCCGCTTCGGGGGTGGAAGTGGGCACCGAGCAGGTGTGGGGATACTGCGAAACAAGCGCTATACCGCGGCTCATCTTCATCAACAAGATGGACCGGGAGAACGCCGACTTTAACAAGACGGTGGGGCAGGTTCAAGAGCGCTTCGGCGCCAAATGTTTACCGGTGCAGTTGCCCATCGGCGCTCAGAACAGCTTCGAGGGTGTGGTCAGCCTGCTGACCATGAAAGCCTACACCGGCAGCGACGCCAAAGAAGGCGATATTCCCGAGGCGCTCCAGTCCCAGGCTAACTCTTTCCGCGAGAAGCTGATTGAGGCCGCCGCCGAGGTTGACGACAAGCTCATCGAAAAATACCTGGAGGGGCAGGAGCTGAGCCAGGAGGAAATCGGGAATGGCTTGCGCCAGGCGATAGCCGCCGGCAAGCTGGTGCCCATCCTGACCGGCTCGGCCTTAAAGAACATCGGCATCGGCCTGCTCATGGATGCCATGAACGGCTACCTTCCCTCGGCCAAAGAGGGTAAGGTGATAACCGTCACCGATTCCAAGGAAGAAACATCGGCGCCGAGCGCCGAGGCCCCCTTAGCCGCTTTGGTCTTCAAGACCAGCGCCGACCCCTACGTGGGCAAGCTGACCTATTTTCGCGTCTATAACGGCGCTATGACCAGCAACTCCCAAATCTGGAACGCCGAACGCAAGGGGGCCGAGCGCATCGGGCAGCTCTTTATGGTCCGGGGCAAGAACCAGGAGCCGGTGGCTCAGGTCGGGGCGGGAGATATCGGGGCGGTGGCCAAGCTGACCACGACCAATACCGGTGACACCCTGTGCACGCAGGCGAAGCCGGTGAAGGTTGCCCCTATCGAGTTCCCCGAGCCGGGCTTCAGCCTGGCGGTACACCCCAAGACCAAGGCTGACGTGGATAAGCTGGGGGCGGCACTGACGCGAATCGTTGAGGAAGACCCCACCATCACGGTGCACCGCGAGACGAGCACCAACGAGACAGTGCTATCGGGCATCGGTGAATCTCAGCTTGAGGTCGCCGCCGACCGCATGCAGCGCAAGTTCGGCGTCGGGGTAAAACTGGATGTGCCCAAGGTGCCCTACCGCGAGACGATTACGGCCGGAGCTAAGGCCGAGTATAAGCATAAGAAGCAGACGGGGGGTCACGGCCAGTACGGTCACGTCCTCCTCGAGCTGGAGCCTTTACCCAGAGGCAGCGGGTTCGAGTTCGCCGATAAGATTGTCGGCGGCGCCATACCCCGCAACTATATCCCCGCCGTGGAGAAGGGGGTCAATGAAGCCATTCATGAGGGGGTGCTGGGGCATTATCCGGTAATTGATGTCAGGGCTACGGTCTACGACGGCAGTTTCCACCCGGTGGATTCCTCGGAGATATGCTTCAAGATTGCCGGGGCGGGGGCGTTCAAGAAGGGTTTGGCCGAGGGGAACCCCATCCTGCTGGAGCCGATAATGAACATCGAGGTCACTATTCCTGAGGACTATACCGGTGATATCATCGGCGACCTGAACACCAAGCGGGCGCGGGTGCAGGGGATGAATCCGGGGGGTGGCTATAACGTCATCGAAGCCCAGGTGCCCCAGGCCGAGGTGCTGCGCTATTCCATCGACCTGAAGTCGATTGCCCAGGGGCGGGGCAGCTATAAGGCCAAGTTCAGCCACTACGAAGAAGTGCCCGCCCATATCGCCGAGAAGGTTATCGCCTCAAGGCAGGCGGAAAAGGCCTCATAAGAGGGCAGACTCCTCTTTTACCTCTTACTTGGGGATGTTAGCCCCCCCACCCTGTTTTAATCTTTTCCCACCCGCCACCCTTTAATGTAGAAAGGGGGCTTTGCCCCCTTTCAAACCCCCAAATCTAGGGTGGGGGTGTGTGGCTTGTCCCATATAAGAGATATATAAGGGTCTAACCCTTATAGGGTGGGTATTGGGTGGGAAAAGTAAGTTAGAGTGGGTAAACCCTA
>JASFEJ010000066.1:0-7552 GCA_050124895.1 Dehalococcoidia bacterium | reverse complement strand
GTGCTGTACGCCCCTGAAGAAGATAAGGTATTCGTCGAGGAACTGAGGAAAAGGCTGAAGCCGGAAATCGAAATCGAGGAGCTGGACTGCCACCTTGAGGACGCCGAGTTCGCCCTGGCCCTGGTCGAGGCCTTCGTTCGGATGGAGCAGTCCCGTAATGGAATTTAGCCCGGCCGGGCTTTTCAGCTAGTAGGCATTACTTTAAGCACGGCGTGGTTCCGGTAGGCCTGCCTGAGTAGGGAAATGAATCTGTTGCCGATGGAGCGGAGGGGATTATCCCGGTGAACCAGAACTTCCACCCCTATCTCTACAGGGTCTTTGAAGGGTAGTGCCTTCAGCGTGCCATCACGTAGCTCATCAATAACGTTGTCCTCAAGCAGCATGGCTACCCCCTGCCCCATTTTGACCAGGCTCTTGGCCGACCCTATGTTATCCACCTCGGCGATGATGACCGGCTCTATATTCTTTTCCTTCATCAGCTTGAGCATGATTTCCCGACTGATTGACTTCTCCGCCGGCAGAATCATGGGGTGGCCGTTGAGAGCAGTAAGCTCCAGCTTATCTTCCTGGGCAAGAGGGTCAGTCGAAGAGGCCACGAAAAGCATCTTATGCCCCCGGGAGACCTCTATCGTCTCAAGTTCGGGGACGCCGTAATCAAAGTTAGCCACCACCGCCAGGTCGTGCTGCAGGTTGGCGATTTCCTCGACAACCTGGTGAGTGGGCCCCTCCCTTATCTTGACCTTTACGTTAGGGAAGAGCTCCTTAAATATGCCGGCCACGTTAGTGACGCTGGCCGAGAGGGTAAAGGCCACCCCGATGCGGAGCATCTCCTCCCGGAAGTTCTGCAGGCACATCTCGGCGCGTTTGGTCTGCTGGTAGAGCTCCCGGGCGTAGGGCAAAAGCGCCTCGCCGGCCTCGGTGAGGGTTACCCTTTTCTTCCTCACCTGGATAAGTTTGACGCCAAAGCCGGTCTCCAGGGCCTTTATATGGAGTAATACCGTCGGCTGGCTCAGGTAGAGCAGGTCGGAGGCCAACTTGAAGCTTTTCCTTTCCGCCACGAAGTAGAAGGTGATGAGGTGCTCGGGGCTTACCCTCGGCGGCTTGGCCGGCTCAAAATAGGTCATTAGTTTTAGGCCTCAGACTCTAAAATAGCACTAAAAATTAAAGAAGTTATAAAAAAAGCTAATGAAACGTTTACTCCTGAATAGGGTTGACGTCATTATACTCGCCCTAGTACGCTATATAGGACGAAAGCCCCTTTGCTTATAAAGTATCATAGGAAATTTAACAAATCAAGATAACCAAGGAGGGCAACCTTGCAAGATTACGATGGAATCGTTATTGGTGCCGGTCCCAACGGGCTTACGGTTGGTGCCTACCTGGCTAAGGCCGGCCTCAAGGTGCTGGTGCTGGAAAAAAGATTTGAGCTGGGAGGAGGGTTATCCACCGAAAGGGTCACCATCCCCGGCTTTTTACATGATGTTCACGCCATCTACCACATGATGGTCGACTACGCCCCGCCCCTCAAAGACCTGCGGCTGGAAGAGGACTTTGACCTGAAGTGGATATACCCCGAGCTGCAAGTGGTCATGCCCTTCTCCGATGGAAAATATCTGGCTCTCTACAGCGACCCGGAAAAGTCTTACGAGTCTATCAAGCAGTTCTCGGCCAAGGATGCCGAGGCGTTTAAGAATTTCGCCAACTGGTCAGAGCAGGCGATGGACCTCTTCCTGGCTCCGGCCAGCTACGTAAACCCGGCGCCCAGCCTCGACCAGTCAGCCAAGCTGGAAGCCAACCCCATCACTAAAATGGACGACGAGCTGACCGGCTTCACTCCCAGGCAGATAGTCGACGGCTGGTTTGAGAACGAGCGGGTCAGGGCTTTATTCCTCTACCTGGCCTGTATGTGGGGTCTGGACTACGACCTGGAGGGACTGGGCTATCTGGTGCCGCTGATGATGAACCGCGGCTGGCACTTCCGCTTAAGCCAGGGGGGCTCGCACCACCTGGCCCACCTGATGAGTAAGTTCATCTACCAGAGCGGGGGCATGGTCCTGACCAACCAGATGGTCAAGCGCCTTATAATCGAGAACGGCCAGGCCAAAGGGGTGGAGCTGGAAGACGGCCGTTTAATCAAGGCCAATAAGTTCGTCTGCAGCTCGCTCAACCCGCACCAGACCTTTCTGGAGCTGGTGGGAGAAGAGCACCTCGGCGGAGAGCTCGCCACCAGGGTTAAGGAGTGGAAATACAGCGACTGGTCCTTCTTCACGGTACATACGGCCCTCTATGAACCACCAGAGTTCAAGATAGCCGAAGCCGACCCTGAGCTAAATAACGCGCTTATCTACGTGCTGGGCTACGAAAATGAGGAGGAGCTGGTCAATCACTTTAAGGCGATAAAGCGGGGCGAGCTGGTAAGCGGCGGCTTCAACAGCTGTTTCCCCTCCCTCCACGACCCGATAAGGGCACCGGAGGGCCGGCACGTCGGGCTTATCTCTCAGGAAGCGCCCTATAATCTCAAAGAGGGCGGTGCCCAGGCCTGGTATGAGGTCAGGAGGGAGCACGCCGAACGGTGCAAGGAAGTCCTGCGGAAATATGCCCCCAACATGACCGATGAGAATGTAATCTGGGACTACATAGCTACTCCCCTCGATACCGAGAATAAATTCGCTGACATGAGACAGGGTTGCTTCAAGCAGGGCGCCTACCTGCCGCTGCAGATGGGCTATTTCCGCCCCAATGAGTACTGCTGCCAGCACTCGACGCCGATAGAAAAGCTCTATATATGCGGCGCCAGCACCCACTCGGGCGGCATGATAACCTTCGGCCCGGGCTACTGCGCCAGCGAAAAAATAGCCGAAGACCTGAGTATCGAGAAGTGGTGGCCGGAGAACCAATACGTCAAAAAGGCCAAGGAAGCCGGGCTATTCTGACCCGACAAAGGAGTTTCTCATGTATATAAGGTCAACAGGTCTGGGTAAGACGTTGCTTCAGTGCCAGGTGGAAAGCGTCGAGTCCAGCGTTATTGTGCCGTCGACCCTGGAAGCCACCAAAGAGGGCGAGGAGGGTGAGCCGACCAGGCTGCTGATGACGATGAAGGTGATTGCGCCGGTAAGCTGGACGGTGAGGGCCTTCGTTGAGCCGGCTGACCTGCGAGCTATCATCGGCTTTGTTCTGAAAAACCCCAGGGTACTGTTCGGTGCCCTGCGTTTCTTGGTCTTCGGCGGTCGCTCTCCCTCGCTTGAGGTGAAGAAAAAGGAGACGGGAGAAGCAACGGTAGAGAGAAAAGTGCCGTCGATACCGACTGATCTTCCTGGCTAAATTAGATATTAAAAACTGGAACGGGAAAGCGGAAAGGAGGTCTTATGCCAGACGCAACCTATGATGCCATTATCGTTGGTGGTGGGCATAACGGATTGATTGCCGCCTGCTATCTGGGCTGGGCGGGCATGAAGGTAGCCGTTTTTGAAAGGGAGTTCGAGCTAGGCGGCGGCGCCTGCACCGAAGAGCAGCCCCTGCCGGCATTCTTGAGCAATCCCTGCGCCAACTTCACCAGTATGTACCGAAGCCCGGTTTGGAACGACTTCAAGCTGTGGGAAAAGGGGGCCTGGTACCTGACCCCGGAGGTTGACCACGCCGCCATCTTTGACGACGAGACCTGCCTGGTGAGCTTTCCGGTAGTTACAACCCCGGACCTGACCACCGGGGAGTCGGTATTCTGGGAGGAAAACCTGAAGAAGAACACCAAGAACATCGCCCGTTTTTCCCAGAGGGATGCCGAGCAGAACGAGATACTATTTGAAAAATACCGCACCAAATGGCGGGAGGCGGTCTCGGAGTATCGGGCCAGCCCGGTACCACCCTGGGGGACTAAGGACGCGGTGGAGAAGCTGCTCGACGACCCCGAGAGCGGGATTGACCCGGGTTACCAGTTCATGACGGTCAAGCAGGTCGCCTGCGACCTCTTCGAGAGCACCGAGCTGAGGATGCTCTTTATGAGGTCGATGCAGACCAGCACCGGCTGTTTCCCCAACGATGTCGCCCCTCTGCCCGAGACGCTGGCCCAAATCGCGGTGACACTGGGCTGGTCGGTGGCCACCGTAGTCCAGGGCGGTGCCCATAATGTCGCCCACGCCCTGCAGAAGGTGGTATCAGAACAGGGCGGGACCTTTTTCGTCCGGCACCCGGTGGAAAAAATCCTGGTCGAAAATGGCGTGGCCATCGGGGTACGCCTGACCGACGGCTCGGAGATAAAGGCCACCAAAGTGGTGGTGAGCGGTGTCACCCATACTATGACCTTCCTCGACCTGGTAGGCCGGGAGCACATCAGCCCCGACCTGACCCGTAAAATAGAGAACTTTTCCTACGACCGGGGCAACCTGCACTGGGCCTGGTTCGCCCTCCACGAGCCCCCCGACTACAAGGCGAGCGCCTTTGACCCGGACTGCAACCGGGTGCGCCGCTGCTGGCTGATGCCCAAGGACCTGGACTACTACGTTAGCCTGGAACAGGCGGAGTGCTTTACCCGCGGTTTTTCGGAGAAGTTGTTCATGTTAATTGGTCAGGAAACACTGGTAGACCCGACGCGGACGCCCGAGGGCAAGCACAACTTCCTCATCGAGCAGTTCACCGCCCCCGAGCGCTTTTTCTCGGAAAAACAGTGGTTGCAGATAAAGAAGGACTTCGTTGAGGAAGCGGCCAAACAGTGGCAGTGGTACGCCCCCAATCTGACCCGGGACAAGATTATCGACGCCTTTGACAATACCCCCTACGACATCGTGCGCCGTAATGCCAGCCAGCCCGAAGGCTCCTGGCCGGTAGGGGCGATGTTCGCCTCCCAGATGGGTCGGCTCCGGCCCTGTGCCGAGCTTTCCGGCAACCGGGCGCCGATTAAAAACCTCTACCTATGTAACGCCACCCAACACTATGGGGGAGGGCTACGCGGTGTCAACGGCTATATCTGCTACAAGGTGATGGCCGAAGACCTGGGTTTGCCCAAGATGTGGGAGGAAAAGGGGAGACCGTATTAGGCCGTAGCTTAAGCCAAGACTTAAGGGGGCTCTCACTGGTGAGAGCCCTTCTGGCTACTACTATGTTAGCGTACGTCTTTCTTTCCCACCCAATACCCACCCTATAAGGGTTAGACCCTTATATATCTCTTATATGGGATACACTACACGTCCCCTCTTTTGGGGGTTCTCAAGGGGGATTTTGTCCCCCTTTAAAAGGCGTTTCTGGGCGGGTTGGTGTGGGAAAAACTACCTGGGGTGGGGTGGCAATAAGCCAGGGTATCGGTGTACCACCGACGCTTGTTTGATTCTATCTTTTTAAGAAGGGGTTGCCGGTAATTCAAGCGTTTACGCGTTGCTTCACCCGTTTTCGCTGCTGGAGCCGCCTCGCTTTCCCCGGGTTCTCAGCCAGCCACCGCTTCACCCTTTCATTGTGCCGTCTCTTTTCCTCTTCAGGCTGGTTCTTATAGCGGTGGGCCTCAAGGTAGCACTCCCGCGAGCAATAGGTCTGACGATTACTGGGCACAGAGCCCTGGCATATCGGGCAGGTGTGGCGGTCAATGTACATTATGATGGTGGTGATGGTTTCTGGTTTCCAGAGTGTCCGCCCGTGGCCAACCACCATGGCTGGCTGGATAACGCCCCGCCGTTTTAGCTTACCGATATAGCTGTAATCACAGCTAGTCAGCCGAGTCAGCTCCGTTACTGTCAGCAGGTTCTGGACCTTGGTTGAGCCGAAGTGCTTAGTCAGTAGTTTCCTCACCCCTTCTCGGGTGATACCAAAGCGACAGCCTACCTGATCGAGCGTGGTTCCTGCCTGCCTCATCTGGTACATAGTTTTTAGCTTGCTTTGGATGGTCATTCTTTTTTTCCTCTATTTGACAGGAGCCCCCCTTCGGCTGAAGGGGGGCTCCTTGCCTATCCGCTTGAAGCGTTATTCTTCTAGCTTAGATCAGGGTACTCTCCTGGTCGTCACTATCAGAATAATCACGGCAATCGTAAGAGCACCACCGATGCCGATTATCACCCAGATCCAGGTGGGTGTAATCTCGGATTGCTCTATTATCACCGGTTCAACCGGTTCCGGAGGCGCTTCTGGCTCGTCGAGAGTGCTGAAGAGACAGTAGGTCCAGCCTGAGTAGACGCCGTTGTTGACCGCTCTCACCCTCCAGTAGTAGGTGGTGGAGTAGTCGAGCTGAGGGAGGCCGTCCCAGGCATTGATGGTGGGCGTCCCTGAAGCTAGGACAGTGGCGAAGTCCTCAGTAGTGGATACCTCAATCTCATAGCCCGTGGCGCCGGTAACGGCGGACCAGGAGAAGTTAGGCGTAAGGGTGATATTCTCCGCGCCGCACTCAGGAGAACAGAAGATAGTGGCGCTCAGAGCCGTTTCGAACGAGCGCAGGTCTGACCACTTGCTCACCTGTGGCGAGTTGCAAGCCACCCTGACCTTCCAGAAGTACTTAAAACCTGGTGTCAGGCCGGTGATGGTGATGCAGGTAGCATTGGTGGTCTCCGTGGTGAACGGCTTCATCTCGTTGGGACTCAGACACTCGGGGCACTCTACGTAGACTTTAACCTCGTAGAGAGTAGCCCCATCCAGAGCCTCCCACTCGAGAGTGGCGATGGTCTCAGTGGCCAGTAAGGCTCCGTCGGCCGGTGATACCTGGATTACCTGTGTGGCCAGCGGGTCCTCCCACATCCAGATGTAGTCGGTTGGGTAGCTTTTCGATCCGTTGTCGAGACACCAGAGCATGTTGCTCGCGGCCGTCAACCACAGGTCATCGGGGTTAACACCCAGACTAGAACCTAGCAACCAGCCAGCTTCTACGTGCAAGAACGTAAAAGGTGGAACCGTTAGTGGAGCCAGGAACTCCCATTCGACCAGAGCCGGGTATACCGGTGGCATCGGGTCGAGCGGGTTGACCGAGCGCCATACGCCGGTCGGTGCGGCCGAGGTAGCCCCTGTGGCCGTAACCACCAGGTGGGCGGCGAGGACCGTACCGATGCTTGTGCAGCTGTCGGTCGTGGCGCAATCACAGGTATCGCAGTAGTAGTATGAGGGAGCTTTGGCGGTGAAGCTTATGTAGCCTACAGCCCCTGAGGAAAGCCCCATGAAGTCGACTTGACCGGTAATCGTGAACTCACAGGTATCAGGATCGCCTGCGGTGCACGTTGTCGTGCAGACCAGGTTCCAGCCGGTAATCGTGACCAGCTCGCCGTCGATGAAGGCAGTAGTGCCGGTTGTGTATACGGTTTCGTCGCTGAAGGTGAAGTCGCCGTAGCAACCACCGTAGGCGCACTCGTAGCAGCCCATTTCGATGGTGCCGCTAACCGTAACGCTGGCCCCTGAGGAAGACCCGCCTCCGGCATCGGATACATAGAGTACGGTGTCGCCCACCGCGTCTATGCCCGAAGCCCTGTACAGGGCGCAGGTTTCACAGGTGGCAGCGGCCGGGCAGATGTACACCCAGTTCTGCTTGAAGGGCAGGGCGTCGGCATTGTAAGCGCAGCGACCGATGTCGCTACCGCCAGCGGCGTAGAAC
>JASFEJ010000065.1:0-7811 GCA_050124895.1 Dehalococcoidia bacterium | reverse complement strand
CCCCCACCCCAACCCCTAAAAAACCTCAATCTCCCCTATCTTCATCAAAACCAGGTGCCGCAGCTTTATCTTCTTCTCGATAAGCTCTTCCTTAATCGAATCGAAAAGCTCGCCCTTGGTGATAATCTCCGTCTTACCCCAGATTCGGCAGCTCTGGCCGGCTTCGGGCTCGAAGACCAGCGCCGAGAGCTGGGGGTTATCTCTCAAGTTAGCCATTGTGCGCGGGGAATCGATATCGACAAAGACCAGAGTCCCGTCGTCAACGATGCGGAAGGAGCCCTTAATCTGGACGTGGGACTTGCCGTTCTTACTGGCGGTGGCGATGAGGGCGGTGCCGGCCTTGGCAATTATTCCCTTAGCCTCTGCGGTTAGTTTTGCTTTAGCCATAATATGCCTCCTTTAAGGCTTAGTCGGGGCTATAGCTCACCCCGGTTTGAGGTGACTCCCAGACTTCTACAGCAGTGAGGCTGATTTTATCCCCAGATAGCCTGGATGTCAACTCATTATAGATATTAGCGGCCAGATTCTCGGAAGAAGGGTTGATTTTATCGAAGGGAGAGACCTCGTTGAGGTTGACGTGGTCGAAGCGGGCGATGGCCTCGGCCAATTGCGCCTTTAGCTCGGTAAAATCGTAAGCCAGCCCGATGTCGTCGAGGGCGTTAGCCTCTATCCTGGCCACCACCCGAAAGCGGTGGCCGTGCAGCGCCTCGCACTTGCCCTTATAGCCGCGCAGGGCGTGGGCGGCGTCGAAGTGCTGCTCCACCGATATGCTATACACTACATCCCCTCCCACTTAAAGACGCCCTGGACCTCCTTAGCCGCCTTGAGCATCTCCTTGGCGGTCTGGCCGGTTACGGGGTGCTTCACGTTGGGGGCAATCTCCACCAGAGGGACGAGGACGAAGGCCCTTTTGGTCATGCGGGGGTGGGGAATGGTAAGCTCGGGGGTATCCATGACCTCGTCGCCGTAGAGCAGGATATCGATGTCAATGGTGCGGGGGGCACCGGAAGGGCCACCCCACCGCCCCAGCTTGTTCTCGATGCCCTTGCCCAGCGCCAAAAGCGCCATGGGGGGAAGGTTGGTTTCGACCTCAATGACCAGGTTGAGGAAACGGGGCTGCTCGATATTGCCCACCGGCTCGGAGTCGTATATCGAGGAAATCTTTTTTACGCGCAGCCTTTGCCCCAGAAACTCCAGGGCCCGGTCGAGATTGGCCTGGCGGTCTCCCAGGTTGGAGCCCAGGCCGAGATAGGCGGTTACCGCTTCAGTTGCCAATTTGCCTCCTTCGGATGATAGCATCACTCATACGGCAGACCCGGACGATGGTCTTGACATCGTGGACGCGCACCATGTCGGCACCGCGGGCGATGCCGATGGCCACGGCGGCGGCGGTGCCCGGCAGGCGCTCAGGCACGGGGACATCGAGCACCTTACCGATGAAGGACTTGCCCGAGGGCCCCAGCAGGATGGGCTTGCCCAGCTCGTTAAGCTCGTCCAGGCGGCTGATTATTTTCAGGTCGTGCTGCCAGCTCTTACCGAAGCCGATGCCCGGGTCGATGATAATGTTTGCCTCAGGCACGCCGGCCTCGGCGGCTATCTCCAAGCTCCCCTTAAGAGAGCTTATTATCTCGGCGATGGGGTCTTCGTATTCGGCGGTGTCGCGCTTGAGGTCAGCGTCGTAGCCGCCCTTGTCGCGCTGGTTGCTCATCAGGACGATGGGCACCTGCCACTCGGCGGCCAGCTCGGCCAGACGCGGGTCACGTTTCAGGCCCCACTGGTCGTTGAGCATCCTGGCCCCCGCCTCCAATGCTTTTTGCGCCACTTCGTACTTGGTGGTGTCAATGCTCATAGGCACGGCCAGCTCGCCGGTCAGCCTTTCGATGACAGGAATAACGCGGCGCAGCTCTTCGTCAACGGATACGGGCTGGGCATTGGGTCGGGTGGACTCGCCGCCGATATCGATAATGTCGGCGCCCTCACTGGCCATCTGTTTCGCCCGCTTAACGGCCGCCTTGAAGTCGTCGGCCAGCCCGTCACCGGAGAAGGAATCGGGGGTGACGTTTAAGATGCCCATGACGTAGGTGCGCTCGCCCCAGCGCAATTCCAGCTCGCCGCAGGTGGTGGCTAAGACCGACTGGCTTTCCATAACAAAAACCCTGTTTCTATTTTAGCACTCTTTGGGCATGGTGACTAGATAGAGGAGATTTCCCCCACCCCGTTTTAATCTTTTCCCACCCACCACCCTTTAAGGTAAAGAGGGGCTTCGCCCCCTTTCAAACCCCCGAATCAGGGGGATATATATGGGGCACCAACCTTATAGGGTGGGTAGAGTGGGCAGACAATGCGTACGCTATCAAGGTGGTGAGGTAGGTGGGATGTTAAGAGTAGATAAGAAAATTAAAGAGAGGTTACTCTCATTTGAGTAGCTTTTGGGTAGTTAAGTTTGGTTCAGGGTGGTAAAGATAAGGTGAAGTGGATAAAAGAGAGGCTTAAATGGTTCAAGAATCTTTAGGGTGGTTTTAGGCAGGAAAAATGAGTTGGGGTGGGGTTGGAGGGGCGGTAAACGCCTACCAGAAGGGCTTGCCTATCTGAATAGCCTTGTGATATGATTATTGACGATTACACCCCAAATTCCTCTACCTACTGGGAGCCCTGATTTAAGATGAAGGATAAGCTGGTCAAACTGTCTGAACTGGAGAAAAAAGCCCGGGCGGGAGGCGGGGAAAAACGCGTCCAGCAGCAGCACGACAAGGGTAAGCTGACCGCCAGGGAGAGGCTTGGCCTCCTCCTCGACAAGGGCAGCTTCGAAGAGCTGGACCCGTTTGTCAGCCACCGCACCACCGAGTTCGGCCTGGCCGATAAGCAATATCCGGGCGACGCCGTCGTCACCGGCTTCGGCAAGATTGACGGCCGGACGGTCTTCGTCTACGCCCAGGACTTCACCGTGCTGGGGGGAACAATCTCCGAGGTATCGGCGCAGAAGGTCTGCAAGGTGATGGACCTGGCCGTCAAGAACGGCGCGCCCATCATCGCCATCTGGGACTCGGGGGGCGCCCGCATCCAGGAAGGGGTGATGAGCCTCTACGGCGTCGGTGAGATACTGATGCGCAATAGTTTGTATTCAGGCGTTGTGCCGCAGCTCTCGGTGGTGATGGGGCCCTCGGCGGGGGGCGCCGTCTATTCACCGGCCATCACCGATTTCGTCTTCATGGTCAAGGGCACCAGCCAGATGTATATCACCGGGCCTGACGTGGTCAAGGCGGTTATAAGTATTGATATCACCCACGAAGAGCTGGGCGGCGCCAAGACCCACGCCGAAAAGAGCGGGGTGGCCCACTTCATTTCGGAAAACGAAGAGGACTGTTTAAAGAGCGTGCGGCGCCTGCTGGGCTTTCTGCCCCAGAGCTATGAGGAGGAAGCGCCCAGGTTAAAGCCGACCGATGACCCGGAGAGGACGGATGAGAAGCTGCGCACCGTTATCCCCGAAGCGCCCAACAAGGTCTACGACATGAAACAGATTATCCTGAGTATCGTCGACAACGGCGACTTCATGGAGGTGCACCAGAGCTTCGCCCCCAATTTGATTACGGGCTTTGCTCATCTTAACGGCCAAGCGGTGGGCATCGTCGCCCAGCAGCCGGCCCACATGGCCGGGATTATCGACATCAACGCCTCGGTCAAGGGGGCGCGCTTCGTGCGCTGCTGCGACGCCTTCGGCATCCCCCTGGTCAGTTTAGTCGATGTGCCCGGTTTCATGCCCGGGCCCAAGGAGGAGCAGGGGGGCATTATCCGGCACGGCGCCAAGTTTATCTTCGCCTACGCCGAAGCCACCGTGCCCAAGCTGACGGTGATTACGCGCAAGGCCTACGGCGGGGCTTACATCGTGATGAGCTCCAAGCACCTGCGCGGTGACATCAACTACGCCTGGCCGACGGCCGAAATCGCCGTGATGGGGGCGGAGGGGGCGGTCAATATCATCTACCGGCAGGAAATCGCCCAGGCCAAGGACGGCGACAAGACACGGCAGGAGCTGGTCGAGCAGTACAAGGAGAGCTTCGCCAACCCCTACCAGGCCGCCGCCCGGGGCTATATCGACAACGTCATCGACCCCAAGGTGACCCGACCCAAGCTCATCAGGGCACTGGAGTCGCTAAGGAGTACGGGGCACACCAGTCGCCCCCGCAAGAAACACGGCAACATCCCGCTCTAAGAGAAAATCACCGTTCCCCACCCCGGGGACACGAAAAGCCAAACGCCCGGAGAGAGGAGTATTTGAATAATGCCAACAGCTAAAAAAACAACCACCAAGAACCCATTAAAGATAACCGACGTCACCCTGCGCGACGGACACCAGTCCTCGCTGGCGACGAGGATGGTCACCGAAGACATGGCCGGAATCGCCGCCGAGCTGAACAAGACGGGGTACTATTCGGCGGAGGTGTGGGGCGGGGCTACCTTTGACGTGCCCACCCGCTTCCTCAACGAGGACCCCTGGGAGAGACCCCGCATCTTAAAGAAACTTATGCCCGATACTCCCCTGCAGATGCTGCTGCGGGGGCAGAACCTGGTGGGCTACCGCAACTACGCCGACGACGTGGTCAACGCCTTCGTCCACCACGCCGCCGAGGTGGGGATTGACGTTTTCCGGGTCTTCGACGCCCTCAACGACGAGCGCAACTTCGAGGCTAGCCTCAAGGCGATTAAAGAGTGCGGCAAGCACGCCCAGCTTTCGCTATCCTATTCGCTGACTGAGAAAAAGCTGGGGGGGCCGGTCTATAACGTTGATTATTATGTCAACAAGGCGCAGATTATGGAGAAAATGGGCGCCGACAGCCTCTGCATCAAGGACATGGCAGGCTTAATTTCGCCCGACGACGCCTTTAAACTGATTTCGGCGCTGAAAAAAGCGATAAAGATACCGGTGCACCTGCACACCCACTACACCAGCGGCATGGCCTCCATGAGCTGTCTCAAAGCCATCGAGGCCGGGGTGGATATTATCGACACGGCTTTAGCCCCCTTTGCCCTGCGCTCATCCCACCCCGCCGTCGAGCCCATCGTCGTCGCCCTTCAGGGCACGGACCGAGATACGGGCTTCGACCTGGGGCACTTACTGAAGCTGGGGCAGTACTTCGAGTCCATCGCCCCCAAATACCGCGACTTCCTGAACACGACCAAGATGTCCGTTATCGACACCGCCGTGCTCATGCACCAGGTGCCGGGGGGGATGATAACCAACCTGGTATCGCAGCTCAGAGAGGCGGGGGCGCTGGATAAAATCGAGGAGGTCTACGCCGAGCTGCCCAGAGTCAGGAAAGAGCTGGGCTACCCGCCTTTGGTGACGCCCACCAGCCAGATTGTGGGCATCCAGGCGGTGCAGAACGTCCTCTTCGGGCGCTACAAGATGATTTCCGACCAGATAAAGGACTACTGCTACGGCCTGTACGGCAAGCCCCCCGCCCCTATCGACCCCAAGGTGCAGAAGCTGGCCCTCAAGGGCTACCCGCGCGGGGAGAAGCCCATCACCTGCCGCGCCGCCGACATGCTGGAGCCGGAGCTGGAGAAGGCCAAGAAGGATACCAAAGATATCGCCAAAGACATCGGCGACGTGCTTATCTACGCTTTATACCCCACCACGGGGATGCGCTTTTTGCGCTGGAAATACGGGCTGGAAGAGCCGCCCGCCGACCTCAAGATGAAGACGACGGAGGACATCAAGCGCGAAGACGAGATTATCGCCAAGGTAAGGTCGGGCGAGATTACCGAAGCGGCTCAAGTCGCGGCACCGGCCAGCGGAGGCGTGCAAAACTATAGGGTCTATTTCGGCGACCAGGTCTTTAACATCGGTCTGGAAGCCACTGGTGCCGGCGCGGCGCCAGCGCCGGCAGCGCCCAGAGCGGCGGCACCAACGCCACCGACAGCAGCCAAACCGTCAGCACCAGTGCCGGAGGCCAAAAAGGCCGCGCCCAAGGCGCCGCCGCCCAAGGCCGGCGAGACGGCCATTACCGCCCCCATGCCCGGCATCATCATCCGCTACGAGGTAAAGGTGGGCGACACCGTCAAGGCTAACGACGTGGTGCTCATCCTGGAGGCGATGAAGATGGCCAACGCCATCACCGCGCCGGTGGCGGGTAAGGTCAAAGCGATAAACTTCGCCGACGGCGATAAAGTAGCCAGAGACGAGGTCCTGGCCATAATCGGCTAGAGATACAGGCTTTACGTGGGCAAAACATTAGCTGAAAAGATTCTGACGAAAAAGTCGGCGGGCGACGCCTGCGCCGGCGATATCGTTATATCCCGCGTTGACCTGGCCTTCGTCCAGGACACGACGGGGCCGTTGACGGTAAGGCAGTTCCGGGCCGGCAAGTTCAAAAAGTTGGCTAACCCCCAAAGGACGGCGCTCTTTTTCGACCACGCCGCCCCCAGCCCCAACCGCCAGCTCTCCAACGACCATAAGCTTTTGCGGCAGTTCGCTCATGATACGGGCTGCCGGAAATATGACGTCGGCAGCGGCGTCTGCCACCAGATTGTGGCCGAAGCCCTGGCCAAACCCTGGGACATCGTTGTCGGCTCTGATTCCCACACCGTGACCGCCGGCGCTTTGGGCGCCTTCGCTACGGGAATGGGCTCGACGGACGTGGCCGTTATCTTCGCCCTGGGCAAGACCTGGCTCAGGGTGCCTGAAAGCTTCAAGATAAATATCGAGGGAAAATTCAACGACAGCGTCAGCGCTAAAGACCTTGTCCTCTATCTTATCGGCTCCATCGGCGCCGACGGGGCCACCTACAAAGCACTGGAGTTCGCTGGAGAGGGTTTAGCCAACCTGACCATGTCTGACAGGTTTACCGTAGCCAACATGGCAGTGGAGGCGGGGGCTAAGGTGGGGCTATTCCCCTCGGATGAGATTACCCAGGCATACCTGAAAGCGCAGGGGAGAGAGAAGGACTTTCAGCCCCTGGCGGCGGACAAAGACGCCAAATATGAGAAAACGATTAACATTGATTTAGGCTCTATCGAGCCGATGGTGGCTAAGCCCCACCAGGTGGACAACACCGCCAAGGCCAAGGAGCTTAAGGGGACTAAGGTTCAGCAGGTCTTTATCGGCACCTGCACCAACGGCCGGCTTGAGGATTTGAGCATCGCCGCTGGCATACTAAAGGGCAAAAAGCGCTACCCCGACACCCGTCTTATCGTGGCGCCAGCCTCGGCTAAGGTACTTTTGGAGGCTATCGCCGCCGGATATATAAAAACGCTGCTGGAGGCGGGGGCGGTCATCTTGCCCCCCGGCTGCGGCGCCTGTTTGGGATTGCACCAGGGAATCTTAGGCGACGGGGAGTCCTGCCTCTCCACGGCCAACCGTAACTTCAAGGGGCGGATGGGCAACCCCGAGGCCTTTATTTACCTGGCCAGCCCGGCCACGGCGGCGGCTTCGGCCATTACGGGCGAGATTACCGACCCCAGAGAGGTGAGCTAGTGTTAAAGGGAAAGGCCTTTAAGTTCGGCGACGGCATCTCCACCGACCACATCACTCCGGGGAGGCTGGCCCACCTGAGGAGCAACCTGCCCGAGCTGGCCAAGCACGTCTTGGAGGACGCCGACCCCACCTTCGCCTCCCGGGTAAAGAAGGGGGACTTCGTCGTCGCCGGCAGCAACTTCGGGCTCGGCTCCAGCCGCGAGCACGCGCCATTGGTCATCAAGATAGCCGGGGTCAGCGCTATACTGGCCAAGTCGGTGGCCCGCATCTTCTTTAGAAACGCTATCAATCTGGGGCTGCCGGTGTTAATATGTGATACCGACGGCATCAACGACGG
>JASFEJ010000064.1:0-7819 GCA_050124895.1 Dehalococcoidia bacterium | reverse complement strand
AACTTGGCCGCCATCCAGCTGCTCAAGGAATACATGGCCAGCGAAATCGGCGTCGAAGACGGCGAGATTCTAGCCTTAAGCAAAGGCCTGCACCTCTACGAATACTCCTGGGAATTGGCCCGGGCCACCGCCCGAGTTTAGGAGGTAAGAGATGAAGGACATCGTATCCAAGGAAGTTTTCGCCAAGTTCCCCAATTACATCCGGGGAGTGGTCATCGCCCGCGGGGTGGATAATCACGGCGAAAACAAGAAGCTGATTGAGATGCTGAGCGAGGTGGTGGCCAAGGCGACCCAGGACGAGTCACTGCAACAGATTAAGAGCCACCCCCGCATCGCTAACTGGCGGCAGGCCTATACCGATTTCGGCACCAACCCCAACAAGTTCTACTGCTCCATCGAGTCGCTGGGGCGGCGGGCGCGGCGGGGCGACCAGCTACCCTATATTAATACCCTGGTGGCGCTGTTCAACTATTTCTCCTTAAAGCACATGGTGCCCAGCGGCGGCGACGACCTGCATGCGGTTGACGGCGACCTCCGCCTCACCATCGCCAAGGGCGACGAGCCCTTCACCCCACTCAATGCGGACACGGTGGAATACCCGCCCGAGGGCGAGGTAATCTACGTCGATAACAGCCGGGTAATGTGCCGGCGCTGGAACTGGCGGCAGGGCGACCACACCAAGCTCTTGCCGGAGACAAAGGACGTAGCCATAAACGTGGACTGCCTGCCCCCGGTGGCCAAGGGCGAGGCCGGCGCTATCACCGAGGAACTGGCTAATTTAGTCAAGGAGTTCTGCGGCGGCGAGGTGAAACGCCTGCTTCTCGACGCCGAGAACAACGAGGCCGAGATATAGGCTAATCGAGGTAGAAGCTCAGGCCCAGGTTGCCCGGGCCGACAGTCACCGCTCCGGTAGGGTTAAACTCGCACAAGAGAAGCTCGGCGCAGTCAAACTGCTCTGATACCGTTTTTTTAAGTCTTTCCGCTTCCTCGGGAACGGCGGTATGCTCGACCATAATGTGTACCGGCTTCTCCGTCCCCACCCTTTGCTTCACTATCTCCAAAAGATTATTTACCGCTTTGGGTTTAGTCCTGACCCTGGCCACCGGCTCAACACGCCCGCTTGAGGTGGGGATTTCGACGATGGGCTTTATGCTGAGCACGTTGCCCATTAAAGCCTGCGCCCGGCCGATGCGACCGCTCTTGGCCAGGTAGGAAAGGGTATCCATGATGAAAATCATGGTAACCTTCGACCTTACCTCTTCGGCTATTTTAACTACCTGAGCCAGGTTCTTGCCCGCCGCTCCGGCCCGAGCTGCGGCCAGGGCGATAAAGCCCGCCGCCCCCACCGTGGTCATAGAGTCGAACACCTCTATCTTAACGTCGGGCAGTTCGTTTTCGGCCATATCCCTAGCCATGGCCGCCGAGTTAAAGCTCACGCTCAGCTTCGACGACATGGCCACGTGAACAATGCTGTCTACCTTCTGGCCCAGGCGACGATAGCTCTCGAGATAGGCGGTCGGCGAGGGGGCTGAGGTGGTGGGGAACTTATCCGATTTTTTGATTAAGTCGAAAAGCTCACTGGGTGTTTTCAGGTCTATTCTATCCCGGTGAAACTTATCGCCGAACACGGTGACCAGGGGCACCACCTCAATATCGTATTCCTTGAGCAGTTCTTCGGGAACACTGACCCCGCTGTCGATAACCACGCCTACCTTGGCCATGTTGCTACCTCCAGGATATTTCGGGATAGATCCAGATGGCGTTATTCGCTGTAGAAGCTCAAACCCACGCTCTTGGGGCCTATCTTCAGTGCCGCCACGGGCTGGGTATCACAGGTCAGCACCTCGACGCAATCGAACTCCTCTTTAAGCATCTTGGTTAGCTTATCGGCTTCTTCAGAAGTAACAGTGTGCTCCACTAAGAAGTGCATCTTGTCACCGGGCTTCGAACGGCGCCGAACTATATCTATCAGGTATTTTAGCGCCTTGGGCCTAGTCCTGACCCTGGTTACCGGCTCTACCACCCCCGTCGCGGGAGGAATTTCGACAATGGGCTTTATGCTCAGCATGTTGCCCATCAAAGCCGCCCCCCGCCCCAGACGCCCGCTCTTGGCCAGGTAGGAAAGCGTGTCGAAGAGGACAATACAGTTTAGCTTATCCCTGACATCGCTGGCGGCCTTGACAACCTGAGCCAGGTTTTTACCCTCGGCGGCGGCTCTGGCCGCCGCCAGCACTATCAGGCCGAAACCGCCCACCGTCGTCCTGGAGTCGAATACCTCTATCTTGACATTGGGCAGCTCCTTTTGCGCCATCTGTTTAGACTGAGTGGCCGCCTCGAAGCACATGCTCAGGCTCGCTGATATCGTTATGCAGATAATACTATCCACCTTCTTTTGAGTCAGCTTACGGTAGAAGTCGAGGAAATCGGCTGGAGGTGGTGCGGAGGAGGTGGGAAAGGTATCCGCTTTATTGACTAACTCGAAGAGCTGCGACGCCTCGGTCAGCTCTATGCCATCCCGATAGCTCTTATCGGTAAAAACGGTTATCAGAGGAACCATGGTGATGCCGTATTGCTGAATTAGGTCTGCGGGGATGGAAGCCGCCGTATCAGCGACCACGCCTACCTTAGCCATGATTACCTCCAGAGTGTTTCGGTGGGTAGATTCAGGCCGTATCCGGGGAAGCGGCGCTATCTTCTACGCCCATGAGGGCGCTGACCGCTTGGGAAAAGTCCCGCCACTCCTCCAGCCTCTTGGCCAGGAACTGACGCCCCTTGTCGGTTATCTCGTAGTATTTCCGGGAACGGCGCTCGGTAGTCCGCTGCTGCCAGCTCTTGACCAGTCCCTTGAGCTCCAAACGCTGGAGGGCGGGGTAGATGGTGCCCCCTTTGAGCTTGAGATAGCCGGTAGTCCTCTTCTCCAGTTCCTTGATGATGTTATAGCCGTAGGTCTGCACTTCGCTGATGAGGTAGAGAAGCGCGGTCTCGGTGATGCCTTTTTTCAGCTGCTCGACGTACTGTCTTTTCATATGGCTTGCGTCCGGCGATTACATAGTATTACTACCTATTTTGGCATTGAATACCTGAATTGTCAACACATCGCCAGGAAGAGACTAGTCCTTGATTCTGACGTGGAGATAGAGGTCGCCCGACTTCTTGCCTTTCTGGTTGCCCATGCCCTTAAGCCTGATTTTCGTCCCCGATTTGATACCCGCCGGAATCTTGACCACCAGCTTCTTCTTACGCCCGTTCCTCTTGTAGCTGACCTGTCTCTCGCCGCCTTGCTCCGCCTCGGCGCGGCTAATCTCGAGCTCGAGATGCCTGTCGAGCACGGCCGGCGGCTCCAGGTCAACGCCGAAAAGCCGCTTTATAGCGAAACGGCTCATCTTGGCCGCTACCTTGCTAAACTGCCTCTCCAGCCAGCCTGGTTTATAGTTGGATACGGTGGTGTTAGCCGGGTAGGTTCGATAGACGAAACCCCTCCCCCCGAAGAACATGTTATTGAGGAAGTCGGCGTCAAAGCGCAGCCCGGCCTGGGCAAACATTCGGCTCAAATCCTCGTAGGTGGCGCGGTTGGAGAAGGTCTGGCGGAAGATGTCCTGCTGGGAATAGGCGCCGGCGAAGCCGCTCCTGCGGGCAGCGTCGTACTGCCGCCTTTTGTTCTCGTCGCCGAGCACGCCGTAAGCCTCGCTTATCTCCTTGAAGCGCTCGGCGGCTTCATGCTCGTTACCGGGGTTGGTGTCGGGGTGGTGCTGAAAAGCGAGCTTGCGAAAAGCCTTCTTTATCTCCGCCTGGCTGGCGCTCTCGGACACGCCCAGAATCTTGTAGTAATCCTTCATCGCTTAAAAACTTAACATCGGGGTATAATTAGGGTTATTATAGCATTGAACGCTGGGACAGCGCAGCCGAAGGTGAGTTATGGAAGATATTGATGTCGTCGCCGAGATGATACTGAAGTCAAAGAGGTTGGTGGTCTTCACCGGGGCCGGGGTCAGCACCGAGTCGGGCTTATCCGATTTCCGCAGCCCCGGGGGAATCTGGGAACGCTTCGACCCCGACGAGCTTAACTACCAGACCTTTATGGCCAGCGAGGCGGGCCGGGAAAGATACTGGCAGTTCCAGCGCGAGCTCTGGCCGGAGATGGCCAAAGCCCAACCCAACCCCGGCCACCACGCCGTCGCCGAACTGCACGGCCTGGGCAAGCTCGACTGCGTTATTACTCAGAATATAGACGACTTGCATCAAAAGGCGGGGGTGCCCCAAGAGAAGGTCATCGAGCTACACGGCACCGTGAAGTGGGTCGACTGCCTGGAGTGCGGGCAGCGATACCCCCGGGAGCCAATCCAGGAACGGCTCAAAGCGGGGACAAAGGTACCGCGCTGCGATAGCTGCGGCGGCATCATGAAGCCGGCCACCGTCTCCTTCGGCCAGCCCATGCCCGAACGAGAGACCCGCCAGGCAGAGGCGGTTTCCGCCACCTGCGACCTTTTCCTTTCAGTAGGCTCGTCGCTGGTGGTCTATCCCGCCGCCCAGATGCCCCTCATCGCTAAGGGCAACGGCGCCCGGCTGGTTATCATTAACCTCACCCCCACCCCCCACGACGGCCACGCCGATATCGTCATTAACCAGAAGACGGGGCCGGTACTATCGCAGATTGTGGAAAGGGTAAAGGCGAAATTGCCTTGAAGCTGAAAGCGGTTATTATTATCCTGCTCCTACTCTGCATCATTGGCGGTGGCTGCGCCACCTCCGAATTCGATAATAACCTCAACGACATCGTCAAGCCCTACCGCTTCAACTTCGTCGGCTGGGAGCTGGGGGCTTTTGCCCACGAGACCCGGCAGTGCCTCGGCGGCGAGGATATCGAAGACCCCTCGGAAACGGTGCGGGAGTACTTCTCGCTGGTCGGGCAGATAAGAGTCCTGGAGTGGCAGATTGCCACCGACGAGACGGGCGACACCGCCGAGCTCGAAGCCGAGCTTAATGAGCTGGAAGAGCGGCGCCTGGCTTCAGTCGGCAGCGTGGAAGAAATCATCGCCGGCCAGATAAGGGATGTCTTAAAAGAGCAGGGCATCTATAACCCCTGTGACGAAAGCATCGGCATCAAAATCACCTTCCCCCCGGTCAACTTCATCATGGGCGAGCTGCCCTACCTGCTGGTCATTTCCCCCCGCCAGCGGATAGAGAGCATCCGGGAGATTGCCCTGCGCGGCGACCTGACACTCGAGGAAAGGGAAACCATTGAAGCCGAGGCCGACGCACTGGGCGTCTCCTCGCTGGTGGTGGCGCTGGGCGGGGCCGGGGCGCTCTACCCTACCCTGGTCACCGATAACGCCAGCCTGCACTCGACTATTGATATTGCCGTCGAGGAGTGGCTCCACCAGTACCTGGCGCTCAAGCCACTGGGATTTCGCTATATCCTGGACCTGCTCGGCATACACCGCGACTACGAAATCGCCACCATGAACGAAACGCTGGCCGGCATTGTCAGCGCCGAAATCGGCGCCCTCGTCTGCCAGAAGTATTACCCCGAATACGCCGATGACCCCTCACCCCCCACCGAAGACGAATTCGACTTCAACGCCGAGATGAGAGAGATAAGAACCGCCGTTGACGCCTACCTGGCCCAGGGGGAAATCGAGCTGGCCGAGGCGTTCATGGAGGAGAAGCAGCAGTACCTGCTCTCGATGGGCTACTATATAAGAAAGCTGAACCAGGCCTACTTCGCCTTCCACGGCGCTTACGCCGACGAGCCGACCTCGGTCGACCCTATCGGCGTTGAGATGAAAGAGTTGAGAGGGAAAATAGATTCGCTCAAGGAATTCCTGAACACCGTCGCCGACATGACCAGCCGGCAGGACTTAGAGGAAGCGCTCGAAAGCCTGGAATAGACAGGCTCTAGCCGGAGAAGGGAAAGCTGAACGCGGCGTAGTTAGAGGTTACCCCGTCCATTATGAAGCAGGTGCAAAGATTCCACAGGACGACGCAAAGGAAAATAGCGTTCAGAATCCAGAGCACCCGATGCTGCCGGAAGTAGTAGAGGAGAAAGGCCAGGGCTAAAGCCAGGCCGCCCTTGATAAACACGTTGCCGCCCACCACCGCCATTACCGGATTAAACTCCACCGCCCCTGCCGATATCGCTGTCCTGGTTAAAAAGGCATCAACCACATTAAGGGTTACGAACAGGGCTGCTGGCATTCGCTTACCTCGGGGTTTTAACCAATGATAAATAGGTGGAAAGGTTAGTGTCAAGATTACTTTAAATAACTTTAACTACCTTTCAGGCGTAACCCCGACTTTACAAAAAAGGGCACCAGCGCTAGCGAAATCGTAAAACGCTGATACCCCGTTATATAAGCCCCCGCGGCACTTCAGGCCCGGGGGAGCGTTAGTAGCTGCTGGCGACGCTGGCGGCGTCTATCCGTCCGTAGCCCACCTCAAAACCGTTGACCTGCTGGCAGCCGCTGGTCAGCGCCGCCGCGACCTCGTCGTTGAGGTAGCCGTTGCCATTAGCATCGCTAAGTGTGTCGAAGAGGATGGCCGCCAGACCGCTGACGTAGGCGGTGGCGAAGGAAGTACCCGTCTTATAACCGTATTCGTTTTCGGGCAGTGTCGAGTAGATATCGTAGCCGGGCGCGGCCACATCCACCCAGGCGCCGTAGTTGGAAAGCAGCGCCCTGGTGTCGTCCGGCTCGGTAGCCGCCACGGCGATAACGTTCTCGTAAGCGGCCGGATATACCGGCTTCTGGCTGCCCTCGTTGCCGGCGGCGGCGATAACTATGGCGCCGTTATTCCAGGCATAGTTGACGGCCGCCTCCAGCTCCGCCGAAGGCTCCCGAATCTCAATACTTACATTGATAACCCTAGCCCCGTTATCCACCGCCCAGATAATGCCCTGGGCAATGTCCGAAGACCGGCACCGCCCGTCGTCCCCGGCCACCTTGACGTTGAGCAGCAGGCTCTGCGGGGCGACGCCGACAACGCCCAGTCCGTTATCGCTGTAGGCGGCGATGATGCCGGCGATGTGAGTGCCGTGCCCGTAAAGGTCGGTGACCGTCGAGCTGTCGCTGAAGTTGACCTGGCCGGCCACCTTGCCGCTAAGGTCTTCATGGCCACTGTCGATACCGGTATCCAGGACGGCGACCAGAACCCCCGAACCGCCGCTGGTGGTCTGCCACAGCTGGCTAATCCCGATATGGCTCAAACCCCACTGCCTGTCCAGGTAGGGGTCGTTGGGGGGAACAAAAGGCTCGATGGGGGCGATGGTGGCCTCACCCTCAGGCTCCACCTCGGCCACATCCACGCTTATGGGAGCCGCCTGTGCGGCGGGCATCGTCGGCATCGGCAGGGCAGTGATGGCGGCTGAAGCGTTATCCGCCGACACCCTCGCCATGAAGGTGAGGAAGGCGATAACGATAAGTCCGGGGAGTATTATGCGTAGAATCTTCATGTATAAGTATATTCGCATAGTCTTGAGCTCATAAGAATAGCTAAATAGTCGTGGAAATGAGGGGTATTTAGTAGGGTGACCGTAGTAGGGTGACTATTGTCATGGATTTGGGTAGACGGATAGTACTTAATATGCCCAAAGTCCTGTGAAGAAGGTGGGTATTGTTGGGTTAAGACAGGATTAGTACTCTTGACAAGCTATAGCCCGTAGAGTACTATTTACCTAGTAAAACCTAAAAGTACTAGCTATTTATGACCACTAAAATTATATCTGTATATCTGCAACCATTCACATGGCAAGGAGAAGTACCATGAAACGTACAATTATTTCTATTTTAGGCGTCCTGGTGTTGTTGACGATGTTGCTCGGCAC
>JASFEJ010000063.1:0-7860 GCA_050124895.1 Dehalococcoidia bacterium | reverse complement strand
TGTTTTGTTTCTGACCTCGGTGCCCATGAAGTCGGAGCGTTTCCACTCTCCCCCCCGGAGCACGGTGTTGGCCTGGGGGATGTTGCGTGCCAGAGCCAGCATGAGGGCGATGGTATGCTCGGCGGCGGAGATGGTGTTGCCGGTGGGGGCGTTGACCACGATGATGCCGTGCTGGGTGGCTTCGTCGATATCGACGTTATCTACGCCGACGCCGGCGCGGGCGATGACCTGCAGCTTTTTACCCGCCTTGATAACGTCAGCGGTGACCTTGGTCTGGCTGCGCACCAGTAAGGCGTCGTAGTCGCCGATGATGGCCATCAGCTCCTCGGGTTTAAGCCCGGTCTTGATATCCACCTCGGCGTGGGGGCACAGGATATCAATGCCTTCCTCGGCAAGCTTATCGGCAATTAAGACCTTCATTTTACCCTCCTAGCCAGTAAATCCGGCCTGGGGCAGTACCTTCTTCAGAGAGGCCAGCATCGATTTGATGTCATTATCGTTTACCCAGCCCAGGTGGCCGACACGGAATATCTTGCCGTCCAGCGTCCGCTGTCCGCCGGCCAGCACCACGTGTTCCTGCTCCCGCATCAGCTTGACCAGCTTTTTGGTGTCCAGACCGTTGGTCTTGGCCACCGAGGTAATGGTGTTGGAGGCGTGGGCGGGGTCGGCGAAGAGGGATAGGCCCAGCGCCTTGACGCCGTCGCGGGTGGCTTGGGCGAGGCGGGCGTGGCGGGCGAATATATTCTGTAGGCCTTCTTTAAGCATCATCTTGAGCGACACATCCATGCCGAAGATGACGCTGACGGCGGGCGTCCAGGGTGTTTCGCCCTTGGCCAGGTAGTCCTTGGCCTTGCCGAAGTCCCAGTAAAAGCTGGGTATCTTGGACTCGGCGTGTGCCTTCCAGCCCTTCTCGCTGACGCTGACCATAGCCAGACCGGGGGGCACCATCCAGCCCTTCTGCGAGCCGGTGATGGCGATGTCAATGTTCCAGTCGTCTACGGGCAGTTCAATGGAGCCTAAGCTACTTATGGCGTCGACCACCAAGAGTTTATCGAACTCCTTGACCACGGCGCTTATCGCCTTGAGGTCGTTGGTGACACCGGTGGAGGTCTCGTTATGGGTGACCAGCACCGTCTTTATCTTGGGCTCGGCGTTCAGTGCTTGGCGTATGGCGTCGGGGTCGGCGGCCTGGCCCCACTCGAAGTTCAAATTGATGACATCGGCACCGAAGTGCTTGGCGATGGCGGCGAAGCGGTCGCCGAAGACGCCGATGGAAACCGATAAAACCTTGTCACCGGGGGACATGGTGTTGACCACGCCCGCTTCTAAGCCACCGGTACCGGAGCCGGTGAGCAGGAAAACGTCGTTCTTGGTCATAAATAGCTTCTTCAGGTCGGCGAGCACGTTATCCTGGATCTCTTTGAACTCAGGGCCGCGGTGGTTTATCATCTGGCGGCCAATCGCCTTGAGTACCTCGTCGGGGAGGGGGGTGGGGCCGGGGATACGCAGATTATCCATCTTATATCTCCTTGTTCTAGCTAGTCTTGGTCGATTATCTTGGCAAAGCGGCGTTTGCCCACCTTTAGAATACAGCCGCTCTTGATGGGGAAAACATTGGTTGTTATTTTCTCGCCGTCAGTGCTGACGGCGCCCTGAGCAATGAGGCGGCTGGCTTCGCTGCGGCTCTTGGCCAGCCCGGCCGCCACCAGCAGGCGGCTGACGTCAATATCGCTGCCCGTCTGGCATAGCTCCTTAAACGAGACGCGGCATTCGGCTATCTCGTCGGGTATTTCCTTGTTCTGCACCGTTTTCTCGAAATGCCCCTCGGCTTCACCGGCTGCCTTCTGGTCATATAATTGGGTGATAAGCTCTCGGGCCAGGCGCTTCTTGAGCTCCATCGGGTTGACCTTTTGCTGCTCCAGGCCTTCCTTGAACTCCTTGAGCTCTTTATCGGGGACGTCGGTCAGAAGCTCGAAGTAGTTGAGCACCAGGTCGTCGGGGACGGACATCACCTTGCCGTATATCTGCTCCGGGGCTTCGGCGACGCCGATATAGTTGCCCAGGCTCTTACTCATCTTGTGGCTGCCGTCGGTGCCCACCAGCAGGGGGACCATGAAGCACTGCTGGGGCCGCTGGCCCATCATCGACTGCAGCTCCCGGCCCACCAGGAAGTTGAACTTCTGGTCGGTGCCGCCGAACTCGACGTCGGCCTCGATGGCCACCGAGTCGTACGCCTGCAGCAGGGGATAGAGAAACTCGGTGATGGCGATGGGCTTCTCCGCCTTGTAGCGGGCGCTGAAATCATCCCTGGCCAGGAACTGGGCCACGGTGAACTTGCTGGTGAGCTTGATGATATCGCTCAAATCGAACTTGCCGAACCACTCGCTCTGCCAGCGTATCTCGGTCTTTTCCTTGTCAACTATCTTAAAGAACTGCTGCATGTAGGTCTCGGCGTTGGCCTTGACCTGCTCCATGGTCAGCATGGGGCGGGTGGCCGACATGCCGCTGGGGTCGCCGATTTGCGCCGTCCAGTCGGCGACGATGAGCACAATCCGGTGCCCGCGCTCCTGGAACTGGCGCAGCTTGCGCAGAGCCACCATATGTCCCAGGTGAATATCGGGGAAGGAGGGATCAAAACCTTCCTTGAGGCGCAGCTTCTTGCCGGCGCGCAGCAGTTGCGCCATCTCGTCCTCGACGATGATTTCGGCCACTCCCCGCTTCAATAAATAGTTGAGTTCGGCTTCCTGCATTTTTAACTTCCGCCTCGGATTTTCAGGGTGGATTTGCCCCGTTTTACGTCTTCGGCAATCTGTTTCTTCAACTCTTCGGGGGTATCAAACTTTTTCTCGTCGCGCAGGCGTTCGATGATTTCGACGGTGAGCTCCTGTCCGTAGAGGTCACCCCTGTAGTCGAGAAGATAGACCTCGACCAGGCGCTTATTGCCGCCGAAGGTAGGACTGGTGCCGATGTTGGTCATGGCCGGATAGGCCTGACTGTCAATAAAGGCGCGGCTGGTATAGACGCCGTCGGCGGGCAGAGCCTGTTCCCGGTCGGTATCCAGGTTGGCGGTGGGAAAGCCCAGTTCGGCCCCCCGTTTGTCTCCCCTGACAACCTCTCCGTGAAGGCTGAAGTGGCGTCCCATTAGCTTTTGCACCCGCTTGGTGTCGCCCTCGGCTAAAGCCTTACGGATGGCGGTGCTGCTCACTACTTCGCCTTCAATAGTCAGCGGCGGCACCACCGTCAGGCTTAAGCCCATTTCCTCGCCCAGCTTTCGCAGGACGTCGGTGTTGCCCTGGCGGTTTTTGCCCAGGGCGAAGTCGGGGCCGACCACCAGCCCTTTCATCCTCAACTGCTTTTTCAATAACTCCAAAAACTCTTGTGGAGCCAGATTGGCCAGTTCGGGGGTGAAGGTGAGGGGGATGACCTCATTGACGCCTTCGTCCTTGATGAGCTCTATCCGCCGCTCGATGTCGGTGAGGAAGGGCGGCTGGCTCTGGGGCGATAACACCTCCTTGGGGTTCTGGCTGAAGGTTATCACGCCGCTGGCCAGGTTTTGCTCTTTGGCAAGCTCGGTCAGCTTAGCCATCAAATGCCGATGGCCGAGATGGACGCCGTCAAAGACGCCGATTGTCAGCAGAGTGTCCCTTTTCGGGGAGAATTTAGCCAGTTCCGCCTCTACCTGCATAATGATTTATAGTAGCATAACGCTATTTGGGGGGTCAAACAAATCAGGGGTGACGGTTGGCTTTTACAGTAAAGCTTATTTTGCTATACTTAAGCGGATGCCAGCGTAGCTCAGGGGTAGAGCAGCGGTTTCGTAAACCGCCGGTCGTCAGTTCGAATCTGACCGCTGGCTCTCTTGGAGGGAGTTCGATGATTAAGGCCGTCTTTTTCGACTACTACAACACGCTGGTCGACTACGACCCGCCGCGCCAGGTGACCGAAGCCAAGGTGCTCGGCGAGCTGGGCGTTGAGGTCAGCCCCGAAGCCCTGCTCCACCCCCTGTTAGCCGCCGACGACTTTCTCTCCAAAGAGCACTCCCGCTTATCCTTAGGCAAGCGCTCTCAGGAAGAATTGGCCGCCCTCTACGGGCGCTATCACGGCATGATTCTGAAAGGGGCGGGAGTGGAGCCCAAGCCGGAGCTTATCGGCGCTCTCTTAAAGAGGTGGTTTACTCTCAAGCTAAAGATGGCGCTCTACGACGACGTGGTGCCGGCTCTCGACGAACTCAAAAAACGCGGTCTGACGCTGGGGCTTATCTCCAACGTCGACCGCGACATCAGCGCTACCTATGACGAGCTGGGTCTGGCCAAATGGCTCGGCTTGAAGATAACCTCTCAGGACGTGGGCTTCAACAAGCCCCGTCCCGAAATCTTCCAGGCGGCTTTGCAAAAGGCCAAGGTCGAGCCGTCAGAGGCAATCTACGTGGGCGACCAGTACGAAATAGACGTGCTGGGGGCTAACAGGGTGGGGATGCGGGGTATCTTAGTCGACCGCCACGACTTCTTTGGGGATGTCAGCGATGTCATCCGAATCCGCAGCTTTGCCGAAATCACCGAGCACCTGGACTAGACGTTAAAGAGGAAGGTAATGACGTCGCCGTCCTGGACGATATAGCCCTTGCCCTCCAGCCTCAGCCGCCCCTTATGGTGAGCCTCAGCCATGGTGCCGCACTTGAGCAGGTCGTCGTAGCTGATGACCTCGGCGCGGATAAAGCCCCTCTCCATGTCGGAGTGAATCTTGCCCGCCGCTTTAAGCGCTGCGGTGCCTTTGGGTATGGACCAGGCCTTCATCTCTTCGGAGACGGTGGTGAAAAACGAGATTAAGCCCAGAAGCTCGTAGGATAGCTCGACGACGTGTTCCAGCCCCGCTTTGGGGAGCTGGTACTCATCGTGGAAAGCTTGGGCGGCTTCTTCGTCAAGCTGGCTTATCTCCATCTCCAGCTCGCCGCAGAGGGTTATCACCTTGGAGCCCGCCCGCGCGTAGCGGGCGTTAAGCTCGTCCTGCATGGTCTGCGCCTCGGCTATCTGCTCCTCGCCGATGTTGACCACAATCAGGCGGGGCTTGGCGGTGAGGAACTGGTAGCCGATAATGAGTTTGGCTTCGTCGGCGCTGATGCCCATCTCGCGGATGGGTATCTCTTTCTCCAGACCCGTCTTGAGTCGGCCCAGCAGCTTTTGCTCCGGCAGCAGGGCCTGGCGCTCGGCGGGCTTGGCCCCTTTCAGCGATTCTTCAATTTTCTCCAGCCTTCGGCTGACGATGCCCAAATCATGCAGGGTGAGCTCCAGGTTGGCGGTGGCGATATCCCGGTCAATATCCAGGCTGCCTTCGATGTGGGGGACGCTTTCGTCGGCAAAAGAGCGGACGACATTGATTAAGGCGTCGGCGCCGCTGAGCTGGTTCAGGACCTGTCCCCCCACCCCCTTGCCGCCGCCCAGGTCCTTGACCGAGGCGCCGATATCGGTATAGCTGACCTCGGCGGGGATGACCTTCTTGGGGTGGAGCATATCGGCTAAGACCGACAAGCGTGGCTCGGGAACCTTGGCGATGCCGATGTGTGGGGCGAGACTCCTGGTATCGGTTTGGCCGCCAGTAAGGGCGTTAAAGATGGTGGTCTTACCGCTCTGCGCCAGCCCGATGATGCCGATTTCAATAGTCATCGGTCTCACCCGCTTTTTGAAATTTGAACTTTAGGACGATGCTGTTGACTTTATTATCTTCAGGGCTTGCTTGAGGGCGAGTTCTCTTTCCTTGGTGGTGAGTTGGTCATTGGCGGCCAGGTCAAGGAGGGCGCGCAGGGCTTCCTGCGAGCTGACGTTGCCCATCTGTTCGATGGCTTTGGTCCTTAAATCGGCGTTGAAGCCGACGTCGGTGGCGATGGTAGATAGCTTTTTCAGTTCACCGGGACGGTCGTTCATGGCATTCTCCTCTTTATTCCGGGAAGGGCGGTCGTTCATAGCAGGCTCCTCTTGATTCCGGGTGGGGTGCTCATTCATAGCAAGCTCCTCTTGACTCCGGACGCGGTTTTTTAGATTTTCCTTATTTTACTCCATAGTGCCCTCATTATTCAATAGAGATTATTGGTGCTTCCTGTGATAAAATGGTAAGACCGATAGGTTCCGGAGGAGAGTTGCTTCATATACTTCACGGCGAAGACGATTTTTCCCTGACCCAGTACCTCGGCGAAATAAAGCGCAGCTTAGGCGACCCGTCTATGCTGGCGACCAATACCTCCATCTTCGACGGGCCGAAGCTGACTCCGGGTGAGCTTAAAGGCGTCGTCGAGACGGCCCCTTTCTTAGCCGAAAAGCGCCTGGTTATTATCCAGGGTCTCCTGGAGCGCTTCGAGGCCAGGGGGCGACCCCGACGGAAGAAGACGAACAATGGGGGTGGGGAGGGGAACGCCAAAGCTTTTGCCGAGGCCATGAGCAGCATACCCCAGAGCACGGTTATCGTGCTCACCGACGGTACCAGGATAAAAAACACCAACTCCCTGCTCAAACTGCTCTCGTCAAAAGGAGAGCTGAGGTCTTTCCCCCTGCTCAAGGAGCCGAAGCTGAAGCAGTGGATAGAGAAAGAGGTCTCGGCGCAGGGCGCCGCCATCTCCCCGTCGGCGGTGGAACTGCTGGCCAGGATGGTGGGGGCCAACCTCTGGGTCATGTCCGGCGAGATAACCAAGCTGACCCTATATACCGGCGGGCGGCGCATCGAGGCAGAAGATATCGATAAGGTGGTCAGCTCGGCGCAGGAGGCCAACGTCTTTGCCATGGTCGACGCCATCCTCGACTTTAAGGCCGGTATCGCCGAAAGATTACTGGAGCAATTGCTGGATAAAGGGGCTTCTGCCGCCTACCTGCTGACCATGCTCACGCGGCAGGTACGGCTCATCGTCCAGTCCAAGGAGATGAGACGGCAGCGTAAGACTGATATTGAGATTCAGAGCAAGCTGGGGCTGGTGCCTTTCGCGCTGCGCAAGACGCTGGAGCAGGCACAACGCTATCCCCTGGAACGCCTGAAGCAGGTATATAAGAAGCTCTTGCAGACCGACCTCTACATCAAGCGGGGGAGGTTCGAGGGGGGGCTGGCGCTAAACCTGCTCGTCGCCGAGCTTTGCGCCCAGCGGCGCTCTTAGGCTTTAATAATGGAGTAACATGGGCACGGAGGTCGCTGGTGAGACCGTCTGGTGATAATTATTACCAATTGCGGTTGGTGGCGAGGGCTATGTCGGTGGGGGTAATGGTGGTGGCGTTTATCTACAGCCTAGTTGTACGGTTTGCCATCAGTGAGCCTGGGTTTCCGTCCTACTTCTTGTTTGTCCCGTCAGTGATTATCCTTTGTCTCATGTTTGTCGGTGTGGCTATCATCGCTTGGCATTGGTCTTTAATCGGTGGCCTTTGCGTAGTGGTGGCGGGTGGTCTGGCCTTGAAGTGCATCCTGTCGTACCATTTTTCCAGCATTGTCTTTACGCTTTTTGCGGTTTTCTGCATCATATACATAATAGGTGGCGTGTTGCACCTGGTCAGGGCTTGCCTTATCCGAATTCATCGTAGTCGATAGTGCAACAGGCATAGTTCCCCCGTTTCGTTGACAGCTAGAACGTGTTAAACTAAAATCGTTAAGAAATGATGACCAGCGACCAAGTCCGCCAAGCCTTTTTGGATTTCTTTAAGGAGAAAGAGCATAAAATCATCCCCAGCTCTTCCTTAATCCCCAAGGGCGACCCCACCCTGCTTCTGACCACGGCGGGCATGGTGCAGGTCAAGCCCTACTTTTTGGGGGAGGCCAAGCCGCCCCATACCCGTCTGGCTTCCTGCCAGAAGTGCTTCCGTACCACCGATATCGAGGCGGTGGGCGATTCCA
>JASFEJ010000062.1:0-7960 GCA_050124895.1 Dehalococcoidia bacterium | reverse complement strand
AGTCAATTGGGAATTGGAGGAGGTGGCGGCGCCGAAAACAATAACAACTAACTTATGAAGATGTCTCTGGACTTACTACAATATTCCATTCTACATCGCGGAGCTTAAGAAATTCCTCAAAAGACCAGCTTCTTTGCCAAGCAATATTATCCGCCTCATCCACAGCCTCAAGCAATATAGTGTTTCCAATAATGTCCCAACTAAGCATGAAGCCTAGCGTTTCTTCCGTCTCCCCGGCGGGAACAACGGCTATTATCCTTCTATCATGAGATCCATTACTATATATAGCTTCGTGAACGATAGTAACGTCAATATCCAATCGGTTTTCGATAATCAGCTGGGCGCCCGGCTCGCATGCCGCCGACAATAAGGCTATCGCCATAAGCACCGCCAGAACTATTCCCAAAACTCTAATTAATCGATTACTCATATTTCCATCATAACACCACTATCCTTATCTGGGAATAGGTGGGGAAAGAGAAGTCTATAGAGGTGACACCTCTGTAGGGTGGGTATTGGGTGGGACAATCACACGTACGCTAAACAAGGCGGGGCGGTGGGGCGTAACCCAACCATTAAGGGTTTTACCCATTTTGGCACTATCAGCGGGGAAACCTAAGGCGTGAAACGAATAATTATCGGGTAATCCTTAACCAGCAGATTGCTGATGACCAAGTCTTTGTCGTCAGTGCTTGTTATCAGTTCCTGCTCAATGCCATTTAGTACATCAATGGCCACCACCTTTTGAGCGGAAAAGTCGGGGATGGTCAGGGTGGCTTCTAGGCTAGGATTACCATCCGTGGCTATTCCATCTACCCATAAGGCCAGCAGCTTATCGCCGTTGGATAAAGAGAAGGCATAGCTCACGATGTTCTCCGCATCGCTGTCTATTTCTACGGACAGGCTGGCGGGCTCGGCTCCGGCCATGACGGTGCAGAGGTTTTGAATGACGTTGATTATTTGTAATGGCTGTCCTGAAGGTGGAACATAGTAGAATTGTGACACGCTAACATCCATACCCAGATTCATCAAGATGCCCCGGGCATAGTATTTGGCGCATATAGTCTCGCTATATGAGGGCTGCTGACCGGGAAAGGGAACTCCTGAAGTCATCCAGCTCAACTCGTCGGCCACATATTCTCCGTTAAAGCCGTGGGCGGAAGCCACGTCCTTAATCTCTTGGACTATAGAGGGGTAGTTATAGTAGTATTCATTGTTATGTTCCGGTGAGGTTCCATACATAGCATGCCAAGATATGACATCGACCAGAGGCATTATTTCGTCTGAGCTGATGATAGCGAACAAGTAATCGAGGCCGTTTGGCGTGCCTGGATGAGAACCACTGACCACTATTTTCGCTTCAGGATACTCCTCACGGATAACGGGGACAGTCCGCTGCACCAGGTTGATGTAATCTTCCACCTCTATCCACTGGATCGTACCTCCGATGTCGGGCTCGTTCCATATCTCGTAGTATTCAACACGGTCCTTGAAATGGCGGACGATTAAGCGGACATAGTCGAGGTAACGTTGTATATCCTCTTCTGTCTTAAACCTCGGGGAAGGTATGTTCCCTCCATCGGCCTTATATGTTTTGTCCCAAAAAGAGAGCACAAATGTCATGGTTATGCCGTTATCGGCGAGGATGGTTACGAATTCATCGTGACTAGGGTCGATGGTATTTTCAGGTATGTCCCAGTGAGCTTCGGTTGAATCTAAATGATTAATTGCAAAGCGTACGCGCTTCACACCTTCCGAGAGAATGTGACCGGCATCCAGGACACCGTCGGGGAAGGTTTCCGGCTGGGGGTACCATAAATCGCAAAAGAATATACCAATCCTATTGTCTTCCAGTTCTGCCGATTGCTTCAGCTGAAGTTGATTTCTGGGCAGCTCGTTTCCCACTTGAAGAAGCTCGGTTTCCTCAGGGGTGGGGGGTGTATCAGGCCCACAGCTAGTCGCCGTCAGGGTGAGCAAAATCGCCAAAAGAAGCCATGAAATCAGCCTTTTCATTTTATCTCCCCCCCGATTCTTATTTAGTCGTCAATGCCGGGCACGGGGAAGCGCGCGCACATCTCGGCGACTTCCTGCGCCGCCTTTTTCTGGACAGCGGCGTCGTCGATATGGCTGATTATCTCGATAATCCAGGCGGCAATCTTTTTCATCTCTTCCGTGCCGAAGCCGCGCGTGGTTACGGCGGGGGTGCCCAGGCGTATGCCGCTGGTGGTGCGGGGCGGCTTGGGGTCGAAGGGAACGGTGTTGCGATTGACCACGATGCCGACCCGGCCCAGTGTTTCCTCGGCCTGCTTGCCGGTGACGCCCGTTTCGGTCAGGTCGACCAGCACCAGGTGATTATCGGTGCCGCCCGAGATGAGGCGCAGGCCGTTCTGTTGCAGTCCTGCGGCCAGGGCCTGGGCGTTAGCCAGCACCGCCCGCTGGTAATCGGTGAAGGCGGGCTGCATAGCCTCCTGGAAGCAGACCGCCTTGGCGGCGATGACCTGCATCAGAGGGCCGCCCTGCATGCGGGGGAAAACGCCGTCGTCTATAGCCGCCGCGTAATCTTGCCAGCAGAGGATAAAACCGCTGCGGGGCCCCCTCAGCGTCTTGTGCGTCGTCGAGGTGACCACCTCGGCGTAGGGGACGGGGGTGGGGTGCAGGCCCACCGCCACCAGCCCGGCGATGTGAGCCATGTCCACCATCAGCTTGGCCCCCACCGAGTCGGCAATCTGGCGAAAGCGCTCGAAATCAATGATGCGGGGGTAGGCGCTGGCGCCGGCCACAATCAGCCTGGGCTGGTGCTTTTTGGCCAGGCTTTCTATCTCCTGGTAGTCTATCCTCTCCGTCTCACGGTTGAGGCCGTAGTGGACGAAGTTATAGGACTTGCCCGAAAAGCTGACCTTGTCGCCGTGAGTGAGGTGGCCGCCGTGGGCCAGGCTCATGGCCAGGACGGTGTCACCGTGTTCCAGCAGGGCGTAATAGGCCGCCATGTTGGCCTGAGAGCCGCTGTGGGGCTGGACGTTGGCGTGGTCGGCGCGGAACAGCTTCTTGACCCGCTCGATAGCCAGGCTTTCCACGATATCCATATTCTCACAGCCGCCGTAGTAGCGCCGGCCGGGGTAGCCCTCGGCGTATTTATTGGTAAAGAAGGTGCCTTCGGCCTGCATGACCGCCCGGCTGGCGTAGTTTTCCGAGGCGATGAGGTTCATGGTCTCTTTCTGTCTTTTACCTTCCCGGGCGATGACGCGGCTGATTTCGGGGTCAATTTTGCCTAAAGAATCCATGGCTTCTCCTCTTCTGCTCTGATAAAGTCTACAACTGCGCCTTGTTAGTGTCAACAAAAAAAGGGGGTGTTGACCGAGATTTTAACCCCCAACCCCTCTCTGTTAAAGAACGTTGTTCAGACCCACCCTACCCACCCTTAGAGGGGATTCTCCCTCTAGAATTTCTTCTGGGTTACGTAGCCCCACCCCCTATTTGGGGAGTTTAAGAGGGGGCTTTACCCCCTCTTAGAAGGACTTCTGTCGGGTGGGCAGGGTGGAAAAATAAGACCTCCGCACAACAAGTGGGTTCCCTGAAAAAAATCGCCGATTTTTCAGGGCATAAAAGGGGATGAGCCCGACCAACAATAGTGCTATAATGGGTTAAAGCCGCGTTCTGAGAGGAGGCAACGAGCCATGGATGAGCTAAAGGTATTCACCGGCAACGCCCACCCCACCCTGGCCAAAGCGGTGGCTAAATACCTGAAAATACCCCTGGGCGAATGTGAGGTCTTTACCTTCAGTAACGAAAATATCTTCGTCCGCATCATGGAGAACGTCCGCCAGCGGGATACCTTCGTTATTCAGCCATTCTGCTCACCGGTGAACAACAACATGGTCGAGCTGCTCATCATGCTCGACGCCCTGAAGCGGGCCTCGGCGGGGCGCATCACCGCCGTCGTTCCCTATTACGGCTACGGGCGCACCGACAAGAAAGACCAGCCCCGCGTGCCGATAACGGCCCGGCTGGTGGCCGACCTGCTCACCGTGGCCGGCGCCAATCGCATATTAACTGTGGACTTACACGCCGCCCAGATTCAGGGCTTCTTCAACATACCCGTCGACGAGCTGACCGCCCTCAAGCTCTTTGTCAACTACTTCAAGGAGAAGCAGTTCAAAGAGCTGGTGGTGGTGGCCACCGATATCGGCATCACCAAGCGGGCGCGGGACCTGGCCGCCGGCCTCAATGCCTCCCTGGCCATTATGGAAAAGAGAAGGGTGGGCAATATCGACAAGGCGGAGACGCTTAACGTCATCGGCGAGGTTGAAGGCAAGGTGGCGCTTACCGTGGACGACGAGATAGACACCGGCGGCTCCCTGATGAACGTAGTCGAGACGCTGCAAAAGCGCGGCGTCAAGGAGATATACGCCTGCTGCACTCACCCCATTTTCTCTGGTGCCGCCGTCTCCCGGATGGCCGCCGCCCCCATCAAAGAGGTGGTGGTCGCCGACACCGTCCCCGTCGAGGGCGAGAGGAAACTGGATAAGATTACCGTACTGCCCATAGCTCCGCTACTGGGTGAAGCCATCCACCGCATCCATACCGGGCAATCCATCGGGGCTATGTTTGAATAGAGGCAATATGGCCAAACAGCTTAAACTGGTAGAGGTATATCGGGCCTCAGGCGAGGCCGAAGCCCTCATCATCAAGAGCCTGCTGGAGAGCAACGGCATACACTGCCTGCTCAAATCCCACGCCGCGCCCTCCGTGCACGTTTTCACGGTGGATGGGATGGGGGAGTATAAGGTCATGGTCAGCGAAACCAAAGCCGAGGCCGCCAGAAGGTTAATCGGGGAAAAAGAAAGTGTTTAAATGGCTGGGTGGGGATTCCAACGAGAAAGAGCTCAAGCACCTTCAACCCACAGTAGACAGCATCAACGAGCTCGAACCCGAATTCAAGAAGCTTAGCGACGACGGCCTGCGCGCCAAGACCGACGAGTTCAAGGAGAGGATAGCCAAGGGCGAATCGCTGGATAAGCTACTCCCTGAAGCCTACGCCGCCGTCCGCGAAGCCGCCCGGCGTACCATCGGCCAGCGCCACTTCGACGTCCAGCTTATGGGCGGCATCGTCCTCCACCAGGGCAAAATCGCCGAGATGAAGACGGGCGAGGGCAAGACGCTGGTGGCCACCCTACCCCTCTATCTTAACTCGCTGACGGGCAAGGGCGCCCACCTGGTCACCGTAAATGATTATCTGGCGCGGCGCGACCCCTACTGGATGGGCCCCGTATATAATGCTCTGGGAGTGAGCGTGGCCAGTATCTATCCCATGCAAAGCCCCGACGAGCGCGCCCCCACCCGCCTCTACGACCCCGAGTATGATTCCGGCGAAAGCCGCTGGCCGCACTTCCGCAGCACATCCCGCGCCGAAGCCTACCAGGCGGATATAACCTACGGCGCCTCCAGCGAGTTCGGCTTCGATTATTTGCGCGATAACATGGTCAGCGACCTATCCCGCTGCGTCCAGCGCCCGCTTAACTACGCCATCGTCGACGAGGTGGATTACCTGCTCATCGACGAAGCCCGCACGCCGCTTATCATCAGCGCCCCCGACGTGGAAGCGGGTAAAAAATACCAGATATTCGCCCGACTCGTTCCCTCCCTGAAGAAAGAGATAGACTATACCGTTGACGAAAAGACGCGCGCCGTCAGCCTGACCGATAACGGCATGACCAGCATGGAACGGATGCTCCGGCGCGAGGGTCTGCTCCAATCGCCCAACCTCTACGACCCGGCCAACGCCGACCTGCACCGCTACCTGAGGAACGCCTTGAGCGCCAAAGAGGTTTACAAACGCGACCACCAGTACGTGGTCAAGGACGGGCAGGTCGTCATCGTTGACGATTTCACGGGAAGGCTGATGTACGGGCGGCGCTACTCCGACGGCCTGCACCAGGCCATCGAAGCCAAGGAGCGGGTCAAGGTGCAGCAGGAAAGCCGCACCTACGCCACCATCACCATCCAGAACTACTTCCGCATGTACGAGAAGCTGGCCGGCATGACCGGCACCGCCCTAACCGAGGCCGAAGAATTCCACAAGATATACAAGCTCGACGTGGTCGTTATCCCCACCCACCGCGACATGGTGCGCCAGGACCTCCCCGACTTTATCTACAAGACCGAGGAGGCCAAATTCAAGGCGGTGGTTGAAGAAATCACGCGGCTGCACAAAGAAGGGTGCCCCGTGCTCATCGGCACAGTATCCATCGAGAACTCGGAGTACTTAAGCGACCTGCTCAAAAAACGGGGCATCCCCCATCACGTGCTTAACGCCAAGGAACACACCCGGGAAGGCGAAATCGTGGCCCAGGCGGGTCAGCCCGGGGCGGTGACGGTGGCCACCAACATGGCCGGGCGCGGCGTCGACATTCTCTTAGGCGGCAACCCCGAAGGCAAGGATGAGAAGGAGTGGCAAAAGGCACACCAGCAGGTTTTGGACATGGGCGGGCTTAATATCATCGGCACCGAGCGCCACGAGGCGCGGCGCATTGATAACCAGCTCCGCGGCCGCGCCGGACGTCAGGGCGACCCCGGCACCTCCCGCTTCTATACATCCGTGGAAGACGATATCGTGCGCCGCTTCGGCGGCGACCGCCTCAAGACCGTCATGGGCTGGGCGGGCATGGACGAGGACACCCCCATCGAGAACAAGTGGATAAACAAAGCCATCGAACAAGCTCAGGTCAAGGTGGAGGGCTATCACTTCGATATCCGCAAGCACCTGGTCGATTACGACGACGTGGTCAACAAGCACCGCGAGCTTATCTATGAAGAGCGCAAGAAGATATTAAGCGGCGCTGACCTCAAGTCCAATATACTGTCCATGGTCAAGGACGAGCTGGAATCACTGGTGGAGACCCATACCGTCGGCTACGACGACGGCTGGGACATGGAAGGGCTGGTCGGCGAACTGGCTGCTTTCTTCCCCCTCCCCCCCAACCTCAACGCCGAGACCCTGGCCAAGATGGGGGCGCAGGAAATCAAAGGCCAGCTCATCGAGCAGGCCGAGACCCTCTACGAGGCCAAGGAAAAAGAGGTCGGCGCCGACAACATGCGCATCCTGGAAAGGCTGCTCATGCTCCGCATCATTGACAGCCTCTGGGTAGAACACCTCACCGCCATGGAGCATATGCGCCAGGGCATAGGGCTGCACGCCGTGGCTCAGCGCGACCCCCTGGTCGCTTATAAGAGAGAGGGGCATAACATGTTCCAGAACCTCATGGCGGCTATCCAGCACGATATGGCCCACACCATCTACCGCGCCAGCATCACCAAAAAAGGCGAACCCCCCCAGAAGCAAGCCGCCCCCACCACAACCCCGATGGCAGCGGCGGCCCAGGCCCAGGCCGGCGGCGAGGCCAGGAAGCGGCTTAAGGTGAAGGGCAAGAAGGTGGGGCGCAACGACTCCTGTCCCTGTGGGAGCGGGAAGAAGTACAAGCACTGTTGTGGGAGGTAAGACTACTCTATACTCTCAGGAGGTAGTTAAAATGACTACAGATAGAGTTGCTCAATCTTTAAGAACGTATGGCGGTCAAACATTTGAGAGAATTGTCGCCAAAATTCTCAACAGCTTTTTACAAGGTGATAATATCGTCGTAGCCCGTGCTAAAGAGCCCCAACTCCGCAAATTGATCACTAACGAATCAAATTTACGCCAAATAATGGACTTTACTAAGGTACCAGTGAAAAGACGATGTGACCAAAGTCAACTACAAGATTATCCAGATCTAGACTTATTTGCCCTCATTAAGCCCCAGAAATTCGGTAGCCCATGGAGACTATTGGCAATCATTAATTGCAAAGTGTCCTTCCATGCGCGCCATACGGAAGCAGCTTTCTGGGGATTGCTAACCCGCCTTAGCTCAAACATTCCTTTTGTAGTGGTCACTGAAGACCGAGATATATATAAACCTAAAGCGAG
>JASFEJ010000061.1:0-7984 GCA_050124895.1 Dehalococcoidia bacterium | reverse complement strand
GGCGCTGCTCAAGCTGGCCGCCTTGCTCCACGATATCGCCAAGCCCGAGACCAAAGCTGTCGGCGAGGACGGACGGACGCACTTTCTGGGGCACGACAAGCTGGGAGGGGCGGCGGCGGCGGCGGTACTGGAAAGGCTGCGCTTCAGCGGCAAAGAGGTAAAACTGGTCGAGACTGTGATAAAATACCACATGCGTCCCGGGCAGATGAGCCAGCAGGGACTGCCCACCCCGCGGGCTATCTACCGCTACTTCCGCGACACCGGCGAGGCGGGCATCGACATACTTTACTTAAGCCTGGCCGACCACCTGGCCACCCGGGGACCCAAGCTGGACATGGCGGGCTGGCGGGAACACACCCGAATGGTGGAGTACGTTCTGGAAAAGCATTTCGAGCAGCAGAGGCTGGTCGAGCCCGTAAAACTGGTCGACGGTAACGACCTGATTAATATCTTCGGCCTCGAGCCGGGCCCAGCCATCGGAGAGATATTAGAGGCGGTGCGCGAGGCGCAGGCGTCGGGTGAGCTTAATGACCGCCAGCAAGCCCTGGACTATATTCGACAGAGACTGGCAACTGAGAAGACACTCTGTTAAGATATATGGCTAACAAGATTATCGAGGTAGTGTGAGAAGACATGACTAAAGGAAACATCACCGTTCTGGTTATTCTAGCGGCCATATTCGCCTTCGCCGTTTGCGCCCTGGTCTACCCCCTCTTCGACAGAGAAGGAATGAGGATGGGCTTGGACCTTCAGGGCGGCCTCCACATCGTCTATCAAGCCGACCTCTCCGAGATAGACGAGGCGGATAGGGCCAGCGCCCTGGAGGGGACCAAGGAAATACTGACCAACCGCATCAACCCGCTGGGGGTAACCGAGCCCATTATCCAGATACAGGGCAGCGACCGCATTCTGGTCGAGCTCCCCGGCACCAACATCAGCGATACAGAGAAGGAAAGGCTGGGGAGGGTGGACATACTGGCCTTCGCCGAACAGGCCGCCGATGACGAGGAGGCAACATGGGAAAACGCGCTGGGTCGCTGGAAGCCGGCCACCGGGGAGATTGACGGTGAGGAACTGGCGCTGACCAGCCGCTACTTCAAGGAGAATACCTATGTCGCCCGCGACGATTTGGGGCAGCTGCTGCTGGTATTCGAATGGGATGAAACGGGTGCCCAGCTATCGGAACAGGTTACCACTCGTCTTCTCAACCAGCCGCTGGCTATCTTCGACGGCGATAATGCCCTGCTGGGGGACGACGGGCTACCCATCGCCCCCACCGTCAATGACATTATCACCGATAGCGGGGTGATTGAGGGCCTGAGCCTGGACGAGGCCACCAGCCTCTCCAACCAGCTGAACTACGGACGGCTGCCCGTTTCCCTGAGCATCCTCTACGACCAGACGGTGTCACCCACGCTGGGCGAAGACTTCGTTGACATGAGCCTCACGGCGGGGATAATCGGCATCATACTGGTCATGCTCTTTATGATTATCTACTACCGCCTACCCGGGCTCTTAGCCAGTTTGGCGCTCGTCTTCTACGGGGCGCTGGTAATGGCCATATTCAAGCTGATTCCGGTCACCCTGACCCTGGCCGGCATCGGGGGCTTTATCCTGTCCATCGGAATGGCGGTGGACGCCAACGTGCTTATCTTCGAGCGCATGAAAGAGGAGTTCGCCATGGGCCGGACGCTGGGGGCGGCTATCGATGCCGGTTTCAGCCGCGCCTGGACCGCCATCAGGGACAGCAACATAACCACCCTTATTGTCTGCGCTATCCTGCTCTGGTTGGGCGGCGCCATCGTCGAGAGCGCCCCGGTGCAGGGCTTCGCTTTGACCTTAGGCATCGGCGTCCTGGTAAGCATGTTCACCGCCATCGTGGTTACACGCACCCTGCTGCACCTCTTCGTGGGCACGCCCCTGGCCAGGAGGACGGCTCTATTTAGCGCTCATCGGGAGAAGAAATAATGTTTAACGTTACCGGTAAGAGGACTCTGTTCCTGATTATTTCGGAAGTGCTCATTCTTATTTGTATTATCGCCCTGGTGGTCCTCGGACTCACCCCGGGGGTTGAATTCAGCAGCGGCTCCATTCTGACGGTAAGCTTTGATGAGGAGGTGGAGCAGGCGGAGCTGGAGACGGCCATGACGGATTTGGGCTACAGCAACGTCATTATCCAGCGCACCGGTGGGGGTGATTTTATTATCCGCACCCAGGAAATTAGCGGAGAGGAAAGGATGGCCCTGGAGGACAGCTTAAGCGCCGAGTTCGGCACCCTGACCGAGCGTGAATTTTACTCGGTTTCGCCCATGGTGGCCGCCGAGACCGCCAATAACGCCATGATTGCCGTGGGCGTCGCCGCCGTGGGCATACTGCTCTATATAACCTGGGCCTTCCGCAAGATGCCCAAGCCTTTCCACTACGGCGTCTGCGCCATTATTGCCCTAGTGCACGATGTGGTCATCGTGCTGGGGCTCTTCGCCATCTTCGGCGCCATCATGAACTGGGAGATAAACCTGATGTTCATCACCGGCGTCCTGGCCGTCATCGGCTACAGCATTAATAATACGGTGGTCGTCTTCGACCGCATACGGGAGAACCTGAGGCGGGGCATCAGTGCCAACTTCGAGACGGTGGTCAACAACAGCCTGGTGGAGACCTTAAGCCGTTCCATGAACACCAGCCTGACCACCATGATTGTGGTCCTGGCCCTGCTGCTCTTCGTCGGCTCGACCATCCTGAACTTCGCCATCGTCCTGCTCATCGGCATCATCGCCGGCACCTACAGCTCACTCTTTATCGCCCCCAACCTGCTGCTAGTCTGGGATAGGGGGGAATGGGGGCGGCTCATCCTGCTACCCCAAACTAAAGCCAAAGAGGCGTAAAGCTATGCTGGCCACCAAGGAGAACGCGGCCAAGTTATCCATCTTTGCCGTCAGCTTTTTGATAGCGATGAAGGTGGTGGCCAGTATCGTTACCGGCAGCATCTCCATCCGGGCCGACGCCATCCACAGCGTTATCGACCTGGTGGGGGCGATTGTCGGCTTCATCGGCATCAAGATTGCCGGACGCCCCCCCGACCGTCAGCACCCCTTCGGCCACGGCAAGGCGGAGAACGTGGCTGGCGTTATCATCGCCGCCCTAATCTTTATCGCCGGGGGCATCATCGCCTACCAGGCCATAACCCGCCTCATCAGCGGCGCCACCCTGGAGATGGTCACCGTGGGCATCTACGTGACGGCGGCGGCTATCGTCATCAACATGGCCGTTTCCTGGTACACGATGAGGGTCGCCCGCAGGACCGATTCTGTAGCCCTGGAAGCCACCGCCCGCGACCTGTTGGCCGATGTCTTAAGCTCAGCGGCGGTGCTGGTGGGACTAATCCTGGTCAGAATCACCGGGGTCACCCTGCTCGACCCCATCGTCGCCCTGCTGGTGGCGGTATTAATCTTCCGCACCGCCTTCCTGTCCATGAGAAGGTCTTTCAGCGGCTTGATTGACACCAGGTTGCCCCGCACGGAAGAGAGAAAGCTAATCGCCGTCCTGGGCAGGCACGGCGGGGAGATGGCGGGCTTTCACAAGATACGCACCCGCAAGGCGGGGAGCCAGCGCTATATCGACTTTCACCTAGTGGTGCCCAAGGATGCCAGCGTGGAAAAGGCGCATAAACTATGCGACCAGCTGGAGCAGGAAATAGAGGCCGAGCTGGCCGCCGCCAGCGTCACCATCCATATCGAGCCCTGCGACGGCAACTGCGAGCAGTGCTCCCTCACCCCCGACATCTGCCAGCGCTAGCCGAGACCGTGTATCCTCTTTATCTCGGCTATCAGGCTCTCGATATCAGGCGCCTCGGAGCGGCGCGGCGGTGCCCCCGATAGCTCTTCGCCGTCATTGCCCATCAAGATGTCGAAGGTGGCCTTTACCGAAGCGGCTAAGGCTTCGAGGTTGTAGCCCCCCTCCAGCGTCAGCGCCAGCCGCCCTTCACAAAGCTCATCGGCCAGCCCCTTGATAATCCCCGTCATCCGGGCGTAGCCCTCGACGCTGAGTTGCATCATGGCCAGCGGGTCGGCCCAGTGGCCGTCATAGCCCACCGAGACGAGGATGAGCTGGGGTTTGAAGCGGCGGGCGGCGGGAACAATAATCTGCTCGAAGACATTGAGGTATTCGGCGTCGCCGCAGCCGGCGGGCAGCGGTATGTTGAGGTTGGTCCCCCTCCCCTCCCCACTCCCCACCTCGTCGATACGACCCGTCCCCGGGTAGAAGGGGTATTCGTGGGTGGAGATGTACATTACGCGGGGGTTGTCATAGAAAGTTCCCTGCGTGCCGTTGCCGTGGTGGACATCGAAGTCGATGATGAGGATGCGCTCCAGCTTATACTCTTTGAGAGCGTATTCGGTAGCGATGGCGATATTATTGAAGAGACAGAAGCCCATAGCCTGGTCGGCGGTGGCGTGGTGGCCCGGCGGCCTGACCAGGGCGAAGGCGTTGGACACCTCCCCAGCCATCACCGCCTCCACGGCGCGGATAACGCCGCCGGCGGCGTAGAGCGCTGCCTGGTAGGAGTCGGGCGACATCACCGTGTCGGGGTCGAGCCAGCCGCCGCCTTTAGCCGCCGTCTCCTCGATTTCTTTAATATAGCCCCGCTGGTGGACGAGGGCGATTTCGTCAACAGTGGCCGGGCGGGGCTCGATGAGGGTCAGCCTTGATTTCAGCCCCGTTTTTTCCAGGTAAGCGATAACCGCCTCCAGCCGGGCGGCGACCTCAACGTGCTGGCCAGTGTCATGCTTGAGGTAGATGGGGTGATAGACACAGCCTGTTGTCATGGCTTGATGATAGCAGATGACAGCGCGGTAGGCAAAGGGTACCCCCCACCTTGTTAGCGTACGTTTTTTATGTCCCACCCAATACCCACCCTACAAGGGTTAAACCCTTATATATCTCTTATTAGGATACGCCTCCATCCACCCTTTTCGGGGGTTTGAAAGGGGGCTTTGCCCCCTTTCTACATTAAAGGGTGGCGGGTGGGAAAAGATTTAAAACGGGGAGGGGAAGAGCAACGCACGATTGAGTTTATCCCCCCGATGGATTATACTTGTAGGCAGTGGTTGGAGGTGACGCATGCTGGATGTGGCCAAGCTTCAGCTAAACTTAAACGGCAAACCGATAATCAACGATTTCTCCCTGCACGTTGACAAGGGCGAAATCCACGGCATTTTGGGCGAAAACGGCACGGGCAAGACCACCATCGCCAACCTGATAATGGGCACCAACAGCTACAAGCCCACCGCCGGCAGTATGACCTTCGAAGGGGAAGACATCACCCAGCTCTCCGTTTCCCAGCGGGCGCAGAGGGGCATAACCCTGGCCTGGCAGGAGCCGGCGCGGGTGGAGGGGCTGACGGTAAGGGACTACCTGGCTTTGAGCAGCCGCAACGGCCAGGCCGACCAGCTCGAACGCTATCTGTTGATGGTGGGGCTGGAGCCGGCGCAATATATGGACCGGGACATCGACGCCACCTTGAGCGGCGGCGAGCGCAAAAGGATTGAGATGGCCTCGGTGCTGGCCATGCGCCCCAAACTGGCCATACTGGACGAGCCCGACTCGGGCATAGACATCGTCGCCCTGCCCCTACTGCTCAACGGCATCATCGAGATGAATAAGCAGGGCGCTTCGGTGCTGCTCATCACCCACAGCGAAAGGGTGACCGAGATAGCTAAGCGGGTTTCGATTTTATGCGCCGGCACCATAATCAGGACGGGGACACCCGCGGAAAGCAGCCAGTGGTTCAAGAACAACTGCCTGACCTGCCCCCATATCAACGAGCCGGCATATTAAAGAAGATGACGATTTATTCAGTGGAAAAAGAATACCAGGGGATGATTGACGCCTACGAGAAGGCGGGCGGCGACAAGAGCGTCTTACAGACCAAGGACGTGGCCAAGCTGGTCGTGCACGAAAACAAGGTCTTGAGCCGCGACGACATCAAGGGTTTAAAGATAGACACCAAAGAGACCGAGAGCGGGGTCAGCGTCAAGCTCACCGTGGCCGAGGGCGCTAAAATTCCCCGCCCCGTCCACCTCTGCTTCGGCATGCTGCCCAAGGAGGGCCTGCAGGAAATCGTCTTCAAGGTGGACGCCCAAGACAACAGTGAGGTAAGCGTCATCGCCCACTGCATCTTCCCCAACGCCGTCAAGGTGATACACAAGATGGACGCCGACATCGAAATCGGCGCCAACGCCAGCTTCGAGTACAAGGAGACGCACTATCACGGCGAAGAGGGCGGCATCGAGGTTATCCCCAAGGCCAAAATCGGGATAGCTAAGGGCGGCTCTTTCCTGAGCACTTTCGCTCTGAGCCAGGGAATGGTGGGCCGGCTGGACTACGATTCCGAGGTCACCTGTGAGGAGAAGGCGGTCGCCGAGCTGACGGTGAAGGCCTACGGCAAGGGCAACGACGACCTTAAGATAGTGGAGAAAATCAATCTCAACGGCGCCGGCGCCAGGGGCATCGCCAAGAGCCGCCTAGTGCTGGGCGATAAAGCCAGAGCCGAGGTCAGGGGCGAGACCTACGGCAACGCCCCCTACGCCCGCGGTCACGTTGACTGCATGGAGCTTATCAACGGCAGCCAAGCCAAGGCCACGGCCATACCCATCGTTTCGGTGACTAACGACAAGGCCAAGGTGACCCACGAGGCGGCTATCGGCAGCATCGACCGCAAACAGGTCGAGACGCTGATGGCGCGGGGCTTAGACGAAGACAAGGCGGTGGACGTTATCGTCAAGGGGATATTGAGGTAACCTCAAGAGAATGTCCTTGGATTTGACCAAGGTGGCGGCGCAGGTAGGCAACATGGTCGCCAGGCTGAAAGCCAGCGGCGAGCAAAGACAAAAGCGCCTGCAAAAAGCCCTCGATACCATTAACGACAACTCTCTTGATATCGAACGTCTCAAAACCAAGATAGACTCAAGCCAGACCACCTGGCTGGTGGCGGGTCTGGTTGACGGGCTAAGTCCTCATTATAAACCCCCACCCCTCCCCCAAGAGTTTTCCGTTATCGCCACCGACGGCTCTCACATTGATGTCGACCGACACCAATCGACCCGCTGCTATTTAATCAATATCGGCGCCGTAGCGCTGGGCTACGGCCAAAACCCGAAGGCATTTTTAGACAGCTTTCCCGCGCTCTATTTCGGCGATGAGGAGCTGGTCATCGCCCCCGACGGAGACCAGGGTCGGGCGCAGCTTATGGAAGGCCCCCTGCTCGGTATAAAGCGCAACGTTGACGAGTGCCACCACCTCCTGGAATTAGCCAAGGAGTTGCCCAAAGAAAGCTCGGGGCTGGCACTTCTGGACGGCTCGCTCAGTCTCTGGCAGCTGGAAGCCTACCCCAAGTTCGTCACCGAGGCGTTCTTGGTCAAGGGCTTCCTCCGCTATCTTGAGGAGATGAAAAGGCTCAACGCGGAAAGGCGGCTGGCGCTGGCCAGCTACATCAGCTTCCCCCGTTCCACCGATGTGGTCAATACCCTGAAGGTGGCGCTCTGCCCTCACGAGGTCATTGATACCGACAGGCTCTGCGGCGAGTGCCAGTCGCGGGAATGCGAGGCGGTGGCCGGAGTCCAGGACCGTGAGATTTTTGAAAGCACCCTGGCCAAAGGCGAGCGCTCGGCGCTCTTTGCCAGCCAGTCTAAGATAGTCAGAGACAACTACGGCGGGCACTGGGTTCACTTCTTTTATTTAAGGACCGACGGCGAGATAGCGCGGGTGGAGATTCCGCAGTGGGTGGCGCAGGACGAAACACTGCTCAATTTGACGCACATCTTAGTCCTGGACCAGTGCCGGCGGGGGCAGGGCTACCCGGTGGCTCTGAGTGAAGCCCACGAACAGGCGGTGGTCACCGGCGCCGATAGAGAGAATTTCTGGCAGCTGGTGGAATCTTTATTAATCGGCGAACATTTGCCCACCCCCACCTCCGCCAAGAGTTTCA
>JASFEJ010000060.1:0-8157 GCA_050124895.1 Dehalococcoidia bacterium | reverse complement strand
CTGGGCTGGCTGGGAACGACGGGAATCGTCACCAAGCTATCCCTGCAGCTTTTCCCCAAACCCGCCTTCCGAGACCTGCTCCTGTTCGTCGCCGACGGCGCCGAGCTGATTCCGAAGCTGATTAACGAGTTCAGCCAGCTCAACCTGCTGGAAAATTGCTTCATCATCACCCAGGAGAAGCCGAGATGGGCGCAGCGCATATACTATATCATCGTCGTCTCCGGCGAATCGAAAGAGGAGTTCGAGCTCAAAAAAGAGATGCACGAGCGCATCTTCGCCAAACATAAAGTCGAACCCGTGACCGAGGAGCAGGCCGTCCACGCCCTGCGGGAGCGGTTTTTGGGCGTGCCCCCCTTCGCCGCCACCGCCGCCGATTTCAGGAAGGGCGGCGGCTTCGAGTACACCGGGGCCATACTGCCCATCGAGGTCATACCCGAGGCCTGGCGGAAGGGCATCGAGATCGCCCACCACCAGGACTTCTTATACCAGCTGGGCATACAGCTATTGCCCAACGGGCACAGCGTCATGCTCGCCTATTCCTACGCCTTCAACCGCGCTAAGGCCGATGAGTTCGAGAGGGCGCGAAGGGCGCTGGACGAGACCAACCGCCTGACGCTGGAGCTGGGCGGTGTCGTCTGGAAACCGGAGCTGCCCGCTCAGAAGCTCATCCTGGATAGGATGGATGAGGGCACCCGCCAGCTGATAAAAAGGATAAAGAAGACGCTCGACCCCAACGATATCATGAACCCGGGAAACTGGGAGGTGGCTTAAATCTCGCTGGCAAGTTATCAGGACGTCATTCATCGCTGTTTCGGCTGCGGCTACTGCCAGCTTACCCTGGACTACTCGGCCTTTAACTGCCCCATTTTTAACCGCTTCCGCTTAAAAAGCAGCACACCGGGGGGACTGCTCTGGCTCATCCAGGCCTGGGCGGGGGGAGAAATCGAGTGGTCGGAGTGGCTGGGCCAGATGCTCTACGCCTGTACGAATTGCAATAACTGCGTCCAGAGCTGCAAGTTCCCCTTCAGTGAAGACATCGTCAGTATGATTGACGCCGCCCGTGAGGATATGGTCGCCGAAGGGCTGGTCATGCCCCGCGTCGCCCGCTTCTTCCAGAACATCGAGGCCTACGGCAACCCCTACCGAGAACTGAAGGAAAACCGGAGGCGGTGGGCCGAGGGCAGCGGGATTGAGCCCTATGACGGGCAGGAATACCTTTTCTATGTCGGCTGCGTCGGCTCCTTCGACGAGAGGGGGCAAAGGGCGGCCAGAGCGCTCGGCGAGCTATTGCTCAAAGCGGGCGTTTCCTTCGGCATCCTCGGCCCCGCCGAGGAGTGCGACGGCAACGAAGTGCGTATAATGGGCGAGAGCCGTATCTTTGATATACTAAAGAGTAAGAACGCCGAGCTTTTCCAACAAAAGGGCGTCAAGAAGATTATCGCCCTCTCCCCCCACTCCCTCAATGTCTTCAAGAACCACTACCCCCAAGGCTTTGAGGTCCGGCACTATACCAGCGTCCTCGGCGGGCTTATCGAACAGGGCAAGCTGAAGCCATCGGCCAAGCTGGACGCCAGGGTCACCTACCACGACCCCTGCTTTTTGGGGCGGCACGCTGGCGAATACGAAGCCCCGCGCCAAGTCTTAAAGGCGATTCCGGGTCTAAAGCTGGTGGAGATGGAGCGGAACCGCCAAAACGCCTTCTGCTGCGGCGGGGGCAGCGGCAACTTCTACACCGATTTCTTCGGCGGCGGCGAAAGCAGCCCCGCCCGAATCAGGGTCAGAGAGGCCGCCGAGACCGACGCCGAGGTAATAGCGGTGGCCTGCCCGGCCTGCGCCGTTATGCTCGGGGAGGCCATCAAGGACGAGGGTCTGGCCGAAAAGATAGCGGTCAAAGACATCGCCGAGATTTTAAGCGAATCGGTTTAGCCCCTAGGCTTTTACACCTACCCCCAACATTTTCACCCTCCCGCGCCGAGATGCTATAATTACAGGGATGAAGCCAGAAGAGACACTATTGAAGACCTATTCCAGCCCCCGGCTCAAAGAGCCCTTTCTGGTGGCGGCGGGCCCCGGCACGGCCAACGTGGGCCTGATGGTGGCCAGCTACCTCCAGGAAAAGCTGGAGGCGGAGCTCTTCGCCGAGATTGAGCCCGGTGACTTCTTCAGCCCGCCCTACAGCTTCGCCTTCCACGACGGGCTCATCGAACTCGCCCCCATAGAAACCGGGGGATTCAGGCCCCGCAACCGCTTCTACTACTGGAAGTCGGGCCAAGACCACGACCTCATCTTCTTCACCGGCAACGCCCACCCCCTCCCCGGCAAGGTATCCGAGCTGGCGGGCTACGTGCTGGAGGCGGCTAAGGGCTTCGGGATGCAAAGATTGTACATGCCCGGCGCTTTTCTGGGCGACATCCATCACCTGGCTGAGCCGACTCTCTACGGCTCGGCGACCAACGAAAAGCTGCGAAAGTATCTACGCAGCCGCCACATTATAGACTCCCCGCCGATGAACATCGCTCACAACCTGAACGCCTGGCTGCTGGGCATGGCCAAGGCCAAGAACATCGACGCCATCGGTCTGGTCAGCGAGATACCCGCCTATAAGCCCGAGGAGAGAAACATCCGGGCCTGCCGGGCGCTGGTCAGGGCGCTGTGTCAGATGCTCGAAATCGAGGTACCCGACCTCTCCGACCTGGATACCCTGCTCGATGAGGAAGACAAGCGTACGGCAGAGCAGCTTGAAGAGCTACGGGAATCGGACGACGAAAGCGTCATTGATTTCCTCCACTACCTCGACGTGCTGGTCGAGCGTGAGCAAGAAGAGTCCAAAGACCGGGGGCTGCTGCCCTCCGAAATTGAGTTGCCCGCCTCGCTCAAGTTCATCGAGGCGCTCTACGCTCAAGCCAAGAGCGATCCCGCTAAGCTTGCGGAACTCAGGCTGGCGGTGCAACAGCTGGGCAGCTCGGACCGTGTCTTGATAATGAGGAAATACGGCGAAGAGATTATGAGCCTGCTGGGCTATCAGGTTTAAGACTAATCCAGCCTCTTCCGCAGCTTCTTCCAGCTACCCGTAATGAGGAAGCTCTCCTCCATGTTATCTATCATGGTGACGAACCGCGCCATAGGCACGGCGAAGCTGAGCCTATCCTTCGGTACATAGGGTCGCGCTGAAATGTCGAACATGCCGATAACGGCTCTGGGGTTGGGCGAATCTTTTTCCAGATAGGGGTAATACACGATAGTAGCACAGCCCGCGCCCATGGGGGCAAAGACGCCTTCGGGCCTGGCCTGGTCGAAGTTGGCCAGGGTAAACAGACCAGCTAAGACATCGGCCTGGGTGAAGAATATGACCACCTCGGGGTTATCCTCCTCTTCGAGGTTATCCCACCTCTTGAAGACGATAAGCGGCGCCGGCGCTTCAAAATGGGGCAGGTTTTTATAGTATTCATTGACCAGCTGGGGCGACTTCTTATAGCGTTCCCCCTCAATCTGACCGGGAATGCCGCAGGACAGGAAGTAGTCGAAATCCGGCATAATGTCCCGGGAAAAGCCTGTGTATCGCTTGCCGCCAGCACACCTCACCGCATCGGCGCTGAAGGCGAGGGAGCGCCCGTTTCTCACCTTAGCCAGCGCTCCGATTAGACACCGGGCCAGCGAGCCGGGCTTTACCTTCTCCGCCGACCCCTCTCTCCGGCTGTAGTAAAAGGTGATGGGAAGCTCGGCATTACGGAAATACTTTCTCCAGAGTTCGGAAAACCTGGCCTTTAGCTCCATATCCACGGGCGGCCTCCTTATTTTTAGTGGTGGCAGGCGGGGGAGTAAAGGTTATCCGCTCCTCAAGCTGCGGAAAATCTCGCCCCAGCTAGGCCTCTTCCCGTACATGAGCAGGTAAACCCGGAAAGCCCTGATGGCCAGGTACATGACCCCGATGACGGAGAGTGCCAGCACGGCTAAACTGACCCCCAGCTCCCAGGCGGCAACACCGGTCACGCCCAGCCTGAGCATGACGGCTATCGGCGCCGTGACCGGGAAAATAGTCAGCACCTTCCAGAGCGGGTTGTCGGGAAAGATAAACAGTAAAGACGAGAACCAGAGGGGCACAAAGAGGAGAAGGGTAAACATCGGGATAAGCTGCTGTCCCTCACGAGCGCTGGGGCTGATGGCACCGACGCCCGCCGAGAGGGAGGCGAACAGGGCGTAGCCCAGTATGAAATAGACTATCCCCAAAATGAGGAAGTTGCCCGGCAGTTGTATCTCGCCGAAAAAGCCGCCGAAGGTGGACGAGGCCAGATTTAGCAAAAGCGGCATCGAGGCCAACCAGACGACCACCTGCACCAGCCCAGCGACACCCAGCCCCAGGACCTTGCCCACCAGCAGCTGCCGGGTGTTAACCGAGGAGAGCAGTACCTCGATAAGGCGGCTCTCCTTCTCATCACCCAACCCCTGCACCAGGTAGACGCAAGAGAGCTGGAGGGATAAGGCCAGCAGCAGGCTAAAGACTCCGGGGATAATAAGGTTCCCGAAGCCGCCCTGCTCGGTAGCCACCTCCCCGGTTTCGGTAAGCCGGGTGGTAACCAAACCCAAGGGCTTCTCCACCAGCTCTATAGTGTCGGCAGAGACCTTCTCCGTTAAAAGATTGCTGGTGAGGAAGTTCTTAACGGCGGTAGAGATGTTGGTGGGCGTTTCCAGCTCTCGGGCCAGGGTATAGCGGTTAATGACCCCCGTAGTTGTATAGTCCGCGGTAATAACGAAATACTCGGCGACATCGCCGTTAATCAGGGCGGTCGTGGCGTCATCCTGTGTATCGAAGCTCACCAGCTCTATATTCATCTGAGTCGTATACTGGTCGAAACCGCCAATTTCATCGACATAGCCGATGGTGGTTACCTCCACCACCGTCGGCCCGGCACCGGTTGATACCAGAGAGAAAATACCTATCCCCAGGAGGCCTAAGACCGGCACGATAAGGGTCATAATGATGAACCCTTTCCGCTTTATGGCGTTCAGGAACTCGTGCCTGAATATCAATTGCGTCTTGTTCATGCTTTTTTGCCCACCTCCTTCAGGAAGATTTCGTTGAGTGAAGGAGTGGCTACCTCAAAGCGGTTGATGACCAGACCACGGCTCATCAAATGCTCCAAGACCTGCTGGGGGGTTGTCTTGCCGTCCAGCATCAGCTCAATATAGCCCTTGTGCTGGCGCTTATCGGTAACCCCCGGTATTTCCCCCAATTCCCCCTCAAAAGCCAGCAGGACCGAGTTGCCCCGGTATTTTGCCTTGATTTCGGCGAGGTTACCGTAGAGGACGGCCTGGCCGTTGTTTATCATCAGTATACGGTCACAGAGTGCCTCTACCTGGTTCATCTGGTGGGTGCTGAAGATTACGGCCTTACCCTGATTCCTCAGGTCAAGGGCCATTTCTTTAAGCATTTCGGTGTTGACCGGGTCGAGGCCGGCGAAGGGCTCGTCCAAGACAACCAGCTGGGGGTCGTGGATGATGGTGACGATAAACTGGATAATCTGGCTCATACCCCGGCTCAGTGCCTCGATCTTCTTGCCTTTGGTGGCTGACATACCCGTTCTTTCGAGCAGTTCGTCGGCTTTCCCGGCCGCCGATTGCTTGTCCATCCCTTTCAGCGAGGCCAGGTAAACGATAGATTCGAGGACGCTCAGCTTCTTGTAGAGCCCTCTTTCCTCGGGCAGGTAGCCGAGCTTATTCTTGGTAGCTTCGCCCAACTTCTCGCCGAAGATGGTCACCTCGCCCGAATCCGGCTTGATGATGTCCATCATCATCCTGATGGTGGTCGTCTTGCCGGCGCCGTTGGGGCCAATCAGGCCGAATAGCTCGCCCTGAGCCAACGAGAAAGACAGGTCGTTCACGGCCACCTTATCGCTAAAGGCCTTGACGACGTGGCTGACCTCAACGGCTGGCATAGCGGTCGCTCCTTTTGGAGTGGGCATCCTGGCTATTCACCCGCCTTCTTCTTTTTACGTGGCGGCTTTGTTTCATCAGCGGCGGTAGCGTGCTCCACCAGACTTCTCAGTCCTTCGACGTTCTCCAGCATTTTTTTCATCATGGACTGGGTAATGATACCGATGCCCCCTTCCAGGTCACCGACGACAAGAAGCTTATCACCCGTGCGAATGTCGAAGTCCTTACGGGCCTCGGTGGGTACGACAATCTGGCCGCGCTCGCTGACGGTGACGGAGCCGTAGAACCTCTTGCCCGGCGGGGTAACCGGCCGTTTATCCTTCATGTCTTACCACACTTGTATATCTTGTTTACAAAATATATCTTACTATTAGCTTGGTACGCTGTCAATAGCCCGCTTAGGCTACCCTTTTGACAGGGCAACCAATCGGGCCGCTTCCTCGACGGCTTTAGTAGCGTCGGCGGCGTAACCGTCAGCCCCGTAGCTCTTGGCTATCTCCTGGGTCAAGGGGGCCCCTCCCACCATAATAGCTACCTTAGGGTCTTTAGCCCTAACCAGCTCTATGATTCTCGGCATCGCCAGCATGCTCGTCGTCATCAGGGCCGACAGGGCCACGACATCAGACTTTAGCTTTTCGTTCTCCTCGGCGAATTTCTGGATATTGACGTCCTTGCCCAGGTCGTAGACGGTCCAGCCCGCGGCGTCAAACATTATCTTTACCAGGTTCTTGCCGATGTCATGAATGTCGCCCTCAACGACGCCAATGATTATCTTCCCTTTGACCTCGGTCTCCTCGGTCTTGATATGCGGCTTCAGGATATCCAGCGCCGCATATAGGGCGTCGGAACAGAGCAGTAGCTCGGGAACGAAGTACTCCTGGTTGGCATAGAACACGCCAACCTTGTCCATGGCCGCGTTCAACCCCTGCTTCACCGCCTTATAGGCGTCCACCCCCTCCTTTAGTATAGCGTTACTGGTGGCCACGGCCGTTTCCTCATCCATATTCACCACAGCATCGTATAGGTCCTTTATCAGTTTCGAGGTTATTTCATCAGATGGCACTTAATTATCTCCTCTCTGATTAATACCAACCAAAGTCATCTATGGCCTTCCTCATCGTGAACACGTTATAGGGAGGGGTATCGGGCGGCGTTTCACAACCGGCCATCAGCATAAAGCCCCGGGGGGCTTTTTTGCCCGCCTCTATCGCTTTTCGGCAAAGCTCGTAGACCTGCTCGGGCTTGGCCGTCTGTATGAGGTGAGGCTCTACGTTGCCGGCGATAATGGCTAAATCACCCAGGTGCTCAATAGCGGTGGCAATCTCTATCTGGCTACCGACGCTGCAGATACCGGGGTCGCCCATGGGTACCTGAGCCCAGTAAGGGAGGTTCCGGTTCTGCTCGCCGCAGATGTGATAGAAGATATGCTTTATCCCCATATCGACTATCTTCTGGCCTGATTCCTGTAGATAAGGCAGGGCAAACTCCTGGAACTGCTTAAAGGAAATGATGCTGTTATCGGTAAGGGGTTCCCAGATCTGGGCGATAACCCGCTCGCCGCCGAAGGTATCCGCCCAGTACTTAACGGCATCAACGATGTGGTCGGTGGCCAGGCGGAGGATGCGGTGCACCAGCTCCGGTTTTTTCAGCATCCAGCGGCATAACGTCTCCACCGGGCATATGTTGCCGGCAATAGTGAAGTTGCCGCCGAAGATTAGGGTAACCGGCGTCCCACGCTCGGCCTGGAGCTTGGAGAATTCCATCGCCAGCGGCAGACAGCCGGCGGTTTTGACATCGGGTAGTTTCAGCCCCTCAAGGTCCTCCTCCGCTTGTACCGGGAACATGGTGTGGGAGGGGGCCTGCTCAAAGTCACCCGCCGGCATTTTAACCGAGCCGCCGAACTCCCAGGTTCCGTAGGAAGCGTAGCCGTAAACCGGGCCCCAGTCGAAGCCGTACTGTTCCTGCGTCCAGAGCTGGGCGTCGAAGCTCTTCTGGGGGTCGCTGTAGATGGTAGCCAGGGGGTAGCCCACATTGCGGGCGCAGAAGCCCAGTATGAAGGGATAAAAGGGTATGTGGTCTATCGCCTGCCCGTTAAGTAGTGCCTCTATCCGCTGTTTACTATCCATCGTCTCTCGTCTCATCTACGTTTCCTCTCCTATGGGCTAAAGGTGAGCAATCGGCTGATTCGCTGTAGTTAAAGCTGATTTTAATACAAGTCACCGAACG
>JASFEJ010000059.1:0-8277 GCA_050124895.1 Dehalococcoidia bacterium | reverse complement strand
AATTAGTTAAACATTAACTCTTACATAAAGTTAACGGGAGGGAAGCAATGAACGACCAGCCGAAGAATGTTATTCCCATGGTAATCGAAAGCGGCACCAGAGGGGAGCGTGCCTTTGATATATACTCACTGCTGCTCAGGGAGCGCATCGTTATGCTGGGCATGCCCATCAACGACCAGGTGGCTAACGTTATTATCGCCCAGCTCCTCTATCTGGAGCGGGAAGACCCCGATAAGGACATCAGCCTCTACATTCACTGCCCCGGGGGCATTATCTCTTCGGGACTGGCTATCTACGACACCATGCAGCTGATAAAGCCCGATGTCTCCACCATCTGCGTGGGGCTGGCGGCTAGCATGGGCACGTTATTGCTCTGCGCCGGCGCTAAGGGCAAACGCTACGCCTTGCCCAACTCCACCATCCACATGCACCAGGCGGTGGGGGGCGCTCAGGGGCAGGCTTCCGACATCGTCATCGCGGCGCGGGAGATTGCGCGGCAGCAGGACATAATAAAGGACATCATCGTTAAGCACACGGGACAGCCGCTGGACAAGGTGACCCACGATACCGACCGCGATTTCTATCTGAACCCGGAGCAGGCGGTCGAGTACGGTATCGTTGACGAAATCCTGACCAAGCCACCCAAGTCTTAAAGATTACCGTAGCGCAGCGCTAGGTCTTTCTCCGTGGGCAGGCCGTGCCTGGCCCCGGTATGGCTGATGGAGAGCTTAGCCATAAAATCGCCCAGCCGCCCGCATTCGGCCAGTCCCTTGCCCTTGACCAGCCCGTAGATAAAGCCGGCGGTAAAAGCGTCGCCAGCGCCGGTGGTATCCACCTCGGCAGTCAGACTATGGCTGGACGGCTCGATGACATATTCGTTTTTGGCGTCCCTGATGTAGGCGACGGCGGTGGTCTTGCCCACCTTTTGGCCCTTGCCCAGCGTCACCACCACGATACGGCAGCCGGCTTTAAGGCACTTTCTCACTCCACCCTCCATGTCGTCACGTGTCATCTGCTTCATCTCGCTCTGGTTGGTGAAGAGCAGGTGGGTTCGGCTCAAAAAGGGAGCCAGTATATCGAGCCCCTTGGTGGCGTAGAGGGTGCCGGGGGTAAAGCTGAGCTTGACCGATTTCCCCAGCCTGACGATGAGCCCCAACGAGAGCCGGAACTGGCGGTCGTTGGCGAAGGAAGCCAGGTGGACAATCTCCGCCTGATTTATGTAGTCGAAGTCCAAGTCTTCTATCTGGAACTGGCTGTTGGCACCGGGTTGGACGTAGAGCGAGCGCCGGCCTCCCCGGTCGCTGAAGCACAGCGCCGAGCCGGTTTTGGCTTTGGGCTTGACCACAATTCGGCTGGTGTCTGTCCCTGCCTTCTCGAAGTCCTTGAGCAGCTTTTTGCCCTCGGCGTCGTCGCCGACGGCGCCGCAGAAACCGGTGCTTATCCCCAGCTTGGCCAGACCGTATATGGTGTTGGCGGCGGAGCCGCCGGGGAAGGACTTCATCCAGTCCACCGCTGTCTCGCCGTCTTCGAGGATGCGCTCAACCTTGTAGATATTGTCCATATTGAGAGCCCCGACTCCGATTACTTGAATCTTACTCATTTGAACTCCGTTTCCAGGTTTTTCGTATATGGGAGATGGTCACCCCAGCTTGCCCGCTTCCTCTCTGACCAGCTTTCTTATTCGCTTGTGAATTTCGATGACGTCCTTCAGGTCTTCACGGCCCGAGAGCCAGTGGAAGTTGTTATTATCGCCTCCCTTGGTGCCGTACTTTTCCTTGTATTTTACCACCCTTTCCACCCAGGGTCGGCCTTCCTTCTGCCAGGCTTCCAGAATCTCCTTGAGGTCGAAGATAGAGGTGGAGGCTAGGGACATGGTGGCGTGGGGCAGGGCATACTGGTTGGCGTTGAAGGCGATAGCCAGCCCTCCCGCCTCCTCCACCGCCTGGAGCATCCTGAAGTCGGTGATGCTGTCGCCGATGACCACCCATTTGTCCAGTGACTGTTCGTTTTTCTCGGCGAACTTGTTCAGCGCCTCCACCTTGCGGCGGCCGCCGATGGGCTTGACCTCTTTTATAGCGGCGCCCAAATCGGTTTCGGGTAGCTTCTCCCAGAAGAACCTGTCCAGGCTCTTTTTGATGCGCTCGTCGTCGCTGGGTGGGTGCATTTTAAGTATATCGGCTTCGGCCTGTTCGAGAAGCTGCTTCTCCTCTTTAGTCAGGTTGGCCCGAAAGCTGTCGAGGGGAAAGGGGGTGCAGGCGACACGGTGGGCGTAGAAATCCAGCTTCTGGGTGATGTGCCGGGCGTACTGCTCGTAGGTGGTGCTGATGCAGAATATTTTCCAGCTGCTGGACTCAAGCCAGGAGATGAGCTTGGCGGCGCCCCCGGTGAGGCTGGCTTCGGCGGCCAGCTTGGTAATATCGTCTTCGGTGATGTTGTGCAGGATAAGAAAGGGCACGACGAGGGCCAGGGTATCACCGGGCTCGTAGTCAGGCCTTTCTTCCAGGGTGAGTAGGTCGTCGTAGCGGCTGATGACCTCGAAGATTTTGCCGCCGCTGGGGAAGAGTTTCATCAGGTCGTAGGCGTTGTCCTGAGGGGATAATGGTCCTTCAAGGTCGAAGCAGATAAATTTCGACATCGGTTTTTCTACCTCACCAGTTTATCAATCTCTTTGGTCAGATTATACCCTTTAATTGGCTTGCCGTCAGCCCCGACCACCTTGCGCCCCTTAATCTTAACCTTGCCCCGGCTGAAGGCCTTGAGGGTGGCTATAATGAGGGGGAACTCACGGGCCAGGCCGTGGCGGCGGATGGCTTTGAATAGTTTATTGTTTTCGCCCTGCGTTTGCTTGATTTCGGCGATGGATTTTCCCTCGATTTCCGGCCAGTATTTATCGAAGGGCTTACCCCGGAGAGAAAAGGTGCAGTAGCTTACCTGTGGTCCTTCGTCAAGCTCGGGGGTTACCAGGTGCATCATGACTCCTGTCTTTTCGGCTTTGGCTTCGATAAGCTGCCAGATTACCTCCTGCCAAGTGCCTTTGGGGCCGCCGGGGGCGGCGGGGTGGAGGTTAATCATGTTGTATTTACGACACATCTCGGCACCGACGATGAGCATATAGCCGGCCAGGACGCAGAGGTCGGTGTCGAAGCCCTTAAGGCGCTTCATCACCTCGCGGTCGTAGGCCAGGCGCCATTCGTCTGAGAGGTAAGGCTGGTCGGTTTCGAAGTCCTTTGAAGAGAAGCTAACGAGGGGCAGACCGTAGCTTTCGACCAGTTTCAGGAAGAGGTCGCTTTCCCTAGCTTCGCCGCGCTGGCGGTTGCAGAAGACGAAGGCGAACTCCGCCTTAATCTCGCCGAGGGCGATGCTGCGCTGCGCCACGGTGAGCAGGTCTCTGGCGGCTTTATCGCGGCCGGTGGAAAACCAGCCCAGTCGATAGTTATTTTTCAAGCCCGACCTCTCCCTTAGATAATGTTTGTTATTCGTTCCACCCATCCCCACTCTGTCAGCATACGTACTTCTGTCACACCCAGTACCCACCCTATTAAGGGTGGTTCCTCTTATATATCCTCCTGTAGAGGTACGTCTCCTCACCCCACCCTTAGAGGGGATTTACCCTCTAGAATTCCTTCCGGGTGCGCCTCCCCGCACCACCTTATTTACTGGAAAGTTTACTTTGTATTCGGTTACAGAGACTGGCGAAGTGGGTGAAGGGATTTGACCGATGCCCGGTGATTTCACCCTTTTGAAGGGCTTCGAGGAAGTCATTCTTACCCTCAAAATCGGGCATCTCGACGTAGGCGTGGCCGATTTCCCTCAGGGTATGGGCGTCGCTGCCGGCGCTGCGGGCCAGGCCGTGCTTGGCGGCGAAGGCTTTGGCTTTTTTCGTGTCCCGTCTCAGAATACTGCGGGCGTTGAACACCTCAATGATATCTATCTGGTCGACAATCTCCTCGAGGACATGGCTCTTCAGCGCCGACTCGCGGAAGGTGTCGAAGGGGTGGGGGATGCAGACCAGCCCGTCCTGGGCCCTGATTCGGGCTATCGTCTCTGGCACTGAGAGCCCGCTAGGGATGGTCTCCTCTAAAAACATGCCCATAATCTCGCCGTAGGGGGTCAGGACCTCCTCAGCGACGATTACCTTGAAGGGTGCTATCTCCCTCAGCTTCAAAGCGCCCTCGGCGGTGCCGTGGTCGCAGAGGGCGATGCAGTTCACCCCCACCTCCCGGCAGCGCTCGATTATCTTTTCCAGAGACAGGCTACAGTCCATAGAGTATTTACTGTGCATGTGAAGGTCGGCTTTGAGCAATTTAGACCCTTTCTAGGTATTGGCCGGTGCGGGTGTCGACCTTAATCACGTCGCCGTTATTGATAAATAGGGGCACCTGTATGGTGATGCCCGTCTCCAGCTTGGCCGGCTTATTACCGGCGGTGGCGGTGTCCCCCTTGAAACCAGGGCCGGTCTCGGTCACTTCGAGCTCGACGGTGATGGGCAGTTCCACGCCTATTATCTTGCCCTGGTAGCTGGTTACCTCTACCGAATCGTTTTCCTTGAGATAGTCGAGGGCGTCGCCGAGCTGCTCGGAGGAGAGAGGTATCTGCTCGAAGGTCTTTTCGTCCATGAAGTAATAGGCGTTGCCGTCATTGTACAGATACTGCATGATGCGGGATTCTAGCCGCGCCCGGTTGAACTTTTCGCTGGCCTGGAAGGTACGCTCAATGGTGTGCCCGCCGACGATATCGCGCAGCTTCATTTTGACCACGGCACTGCCGCGCCCTATCTTGATGTGCTGGTAGGACATAACCTGGTAGAGCTTGCCTTCCAGCTCGATGGTAAGCCCTTTTTTCAGTTCGCCGCTGTCAATCATAGCTAAACTCCACTGTTTCTAGTCTCGGCTTGCGAGATTTGCCTTATTTTGCTCCCCTCCATCACCACCATGTCCTCGATTCTGACGCCTCCCCAGCCCTCGATATAGATGCCGGGCTCGATGGTAAAAACCATATTGTTTTCCAGTTTATCCTTCGAGTTCGGCCCCAGGCGGGGCAGTTCGTGGGGGGCCAGGCCTACCCCGTGCCCCAGCCCGTGTCCGAAGCTCGGGCCATAGCCGCCTTCCTCGATGACAGTACGGGCTATCTGGTCGGCGTCGCCACCGTTCATACCCTCCTTGATGATGGCGATGGCCGCGTTATGGGCGCCGAGGACGGTATCGTATACCCTTTTAAAGGTCTCGTCGGGGGCGCCCAGGCATAAGGTACGGCTCAGGTCGCTGCCGTAGCCCTCAACCCTGGCGCCGATATCAATGACTATGGGCTCGGACTCCCTAATCGCCCTTGCCGAGGGTGAGGCGTGGGGCAGGGCGGCGTTAGGGCCCGACCCGACGATAATCTCAAAGGGAATGGCCTGACTGCCTTTCTCCCGCATGAATTTCTCTATCTCCCAGGCGGCTTCCAGTTCCGTCATGCCGACATGCAGCTTTCCCCGAATATAGTCCATAGCGGCGTCGGTAATCTCGGCGGCTCGGGTCATCAACTCGATTTCCTCAGGCTCTTTAAATGCCCGCAGCCATTCCACCGTGCCGTCGGTGGGAATAAGCCTTATCTGGGATTTGCCTTTATCCAGTATATCACATAACCGCTGGTGCTGGGCGAAGGCGATGTGCTCGGACTCAAAGCCCAGCCGCTTTATGCCTAATTCACCTATAACCTCGGGGAACCACTGGCCCGTATCGCCGCTGATGGTGCGCAGTTCGTAGTCGGGCGCCTGGCTTTTGGCTTGGACGGTATAGCGGGAGTCGGTGGCCAGGATTCTATCCTTGGGTGTGATAAAGAGAAAGCCCGCCGAGCCTTGGAAACCGGATAGGTAGCGGCGGTTTTCCGGCTGGGAGATAAGTATGCCTTCAAGCTCCTTCTTCTCCAGCTCTCCAATAAGCCGCTGTGTTCTATTCTTTATCATCGACTTTCTCTTTAGCCAGTGGGTGCGCCGCCAGATAGACCTTTTTGGCCTGCTTCTTGGTGACGTGGGTGTAAATCTGGGTGGAAGAGAGCCGTTCATGTCCCAGCAGCTCCTGGACGACCCTGAGGTCGGCGCCGCCGTCGAGCAAGTGAGTGGCGAAGGTGTGGCGCAGCATGTGGGGGTGCACTCGCTTCTTTAGTCCGGCTATATTGGCGTACTTTTCTAGCAGCTTCTGCACGGCTCTTTCCGGGAAGCGCTGGCCGTAGCGGTTTAAGAAAAGGGCATTGCTCCTCTTGGCCCCGATGAGCTCGGGGCGGCCTTTCTCAAGATAATTGCGCAGCGCCTCGGCGGCGGGTAAACCCATCAGGACTACCCGTTCCTTGGAGCCCTTGCCCCAGACGCGGATTTCGTTAGTGTCCAGGTTGATTTGCCCCAGCTCCAGCCCGGCCAGTTCGCTGACCCTGAGTCCTGAGGCGTAGAGCAGCTCCAAAAGCGCGCGGTCACGCAGTCCCTGGGGGGTGGAGAGGTCGGGGGCTTCGATTAATCGTTTTACCTCGTCCAAGGTTAAAAACGCGGGCAGGCGCTTATCGAGCTTGGGCGAGGAGATGGTCTTGATGGGATTGGTTTCGATTATCTTTTCCCGCGTCAGATAGCGGTAGAAGGAGCGGATGGCCGAGAGCTTGCGGGCAATGCTGTTTTTGGCGATGCCTCTTCTCACCAGGTGCGACAGGTAGTCGCGCAGGACCTTTCTATCCACCTCGTCGAGGGTGGCCACCTTTTTTTCGTTGAGGAAGTGGAAGAAGTCGAGGAGGTCGGCTTTATAGTTGCGTATGGTGTAGGCAGAGGCGTTTCTTTCCGCCTGGAGGTGGTTAATGTATCGGTTAAAGATTTCCTTCATAATTCAACTCTTTGCCACCCCTCACCACTCTGTCAGCGTGCGCATTATCTTCCCACCCAATACCCACCCTATAGGGGTGTAACCCCTTTATACCTCTCTTTTGCGCCTCCCCACTCCCGTTTTAGCTCTCTTTTTTCTTCTTTGCCTTCGCTCTCGTGGTAGTTTTCTTTGCCTTTGACTTCTTAGTCGTTTTCTTAGCTTTGGTCTTCACCGCGGCCATAGCCTCAACCGTTTGGACTTCGCCTTCCGCTGCCTCTTTTACCTTGCCCCGGAAGGCGCATTGGGTGCACTTGGCCAGATTGCCTCTGTAAGCGGTGAGCAGCCCGCCGCACTGGGGGCAGGGCTGGGGTAAAGGCTTGAGGTTAATGGCGAAGGTGCAGCCGGGGTAGTTGCTGCAGCCGTAGAAGATACGCTTTTTCTTGTTTTTCTTCTGCACGATATCGCCGCCGCACTGGGGGCACTTGACGCCGACCTTGACCTGGAAGGACTTGGTGGTTTTGCATTCCGGGTAGCCGCTGCAGGCGAGGAACTTGCCGAAGCGCCCGAACTTGACCACCATGGGCTTACCGCACTTGGGGCAGACCTCGTCGGTGGTTTCCTCCACCGTTACCTTTTCCATTTTCTCGGCGGCGCTGGTCAGGCTCTTCTCGAAGGGGGTGTAGAACTCCTGAATGACCGATACCCAGTTCTTGTCCTCGTTGGCCACCTTGTCCAGCTCGTCCTCCATGTAGGCGGTGAAGTTGATGTCAAGTATGCCGGGGAAGTGCTTGGCCAGCAGGTCGTTGACGACGAAGCCGAGCTCGGTGGGCTTGAACCTGCCCTCTTCCTTGGTAACGTACTCCCGGTCCTGAATGGTGGAGAGGATGGGAGCGTAGGTGCTGGGCCGGCCGATACCCCACTGCTCCAGCATCTTAATCAAGGTCGCCTCGGTGAAGCGGGGCGGGGGCTTGGTGAAGTGCTGCTCGGGGAAGAGCTCTATCAGCTTCAGCTTATCTCCCTTGGCCAGCGGGGGCAGGGTAGAGCCGTTCTTTTCCTCGGCGTCGTCCTTGCTTTCGATATAGAGCACCATAAAGCCGGGGAAGGTGTTGACCGAGCTGGTGGCCCGCAGGAGATAGCTGGTGTCGGAAAGCGTATGTCTCGCCTGAATATCGACCGTGGTGTTGTCAAAGCTGGCCGCCGCCATCTGGCTGGCGACCATCCGCTTCCAGATAAGCTGGTAGAGCTTGAACTGGGCGGCGCTCAAATACTGCTTAATCATCTCAGGCTCGCGGTGTATCTTGGTGGGTCGGATGGCTTCGTGAGCCTCCTGCGCCCCCTTGACCCTTCTGGCGAAGGTGCGGGCGTGGGTGGGAAGGTATTTTTCACCATACTTTTTGGCGATGAACTCCCGCGTCTCGGCAATGGCCGAGCGGGCGACCCGCGTTGAGTCGGT
>JASFEJ010000058.1:0-8322 GCA_050124895.1 Dehalococcoidia bacterium | reverse complement strand
CCTGCGCCCCCTTGACCCTTCTGGCGAAGGTGCGGGCGTGGGTGGGAAGGTATTTTTCACCATACTTTTTGGCGATGAACTCCCGCGTCTCGGCAATGGCCGAGCGGGCGACCCGCGTTGAGTCGGTTCGCATGTAGGTGATAAGGCCGACGCTGCCCTCCTTACCGATGGGCAGGCCTTCGTAGAGCTCCTGGGCAACGCTCATGGTCAGCTTGGCGCTGAAATGCAGCTTGCGCCAGGCCTCCTGCTGCAGGGTACTGGTGATGAAGGGTGGGGCGGGCTGGCGGGCAGCTTTCTTGGTGGCTATCTTGGCTACTTTGTAGCCGGCTTTTTCCAGCTTTTCCTGCAGCTTGACGGCTTCCTCTTCGTTTTTAATCTCCAGCTTGGTGCCGTCGGCCAGCCCAATCAACAGCGCCCTGAAACTGGCTTTATCTGCTGCTTTAACTAGTTCGGCTTCAATCGTCCAGTACTCCACGGGTTTAAACTTTTCGATTTCGCGCTCGCGGTCGACGATAATCTTGACCGCCACCGACTGCACCCGTCCTGCCGATAAACCCCTCCTCACTTTCTGCCAGAGCAGGGGACTGATTTTATAGCCGACGAGGCGGTCCAAAATACGCCTGGCCTGCTGGGCGTTGACTAATTGCATGTTTATCTGGTGGGGTTGGGCAAAGGCGCGCTGGATGGCTTCCTTGGTTATCTCGTGGAAGACGACGCGGCGGTAGGGGGCGCCGTTGCTGCTGGTTAGCTCCTGAATGTGCCAGGAGATGGCTTCTCCCTCGCGGTCGGGGTCGGTGGCCAGATAGATAGCCGAGGCGCTTTTGGCCGCCTTTTTAAGCTCATTAACAATCTTGGTCTTGGCGCGGGGGACGACGTATTTGGGGGTAAAATTTTCCTCAGGGTCTACGCCCAACTGGCTGCGGGGCAGGTCTCTCACGTGCCCCATCGAGGCTTTGAGGCTGTAGCTGGAACCCAACAGCTTGCTCAGCGTTCTCGCCTTGGCTGGCGACTCAACTATGACCAGTTTTTTACTTGACATAACTCAATCTACCTTTACTTTGTACACTTCCCTTACTTCTCTGGATAAAATATAGCTCATGGTGCCTACCTGTCGCACCATGCCTTTCAGTTCCATCATGGCCAGAGTGCTGCTCACGGTGGCGATGGGCAGGCCGCTGGCACGGCAGACCTCGTCGATATGAACGGGCTCGGCGCTCAGCTGCTTGAGCAGGAGTGACTCGGTATCGGAGGCGGGAATGATCTCTTTGACCTCTATCTGGTGGGCCACTGCTCTCAGGTTGAGCTCCTCCAGGATATCGGTGTAGTCTCGGATGAGCTTGGCCCCTTCCTGGATGAGGTTGTTGGTGCCGCGGCTGGAGGGGGAGAGAATGCTGCCGGGGACGGCGAAGACCTCTCTATTCTGTTCCAGCGCCAGGCGGGCGGTAATCATGGCGCCGCTACTGTCGCCGGCCTCAACCACGAGTACCCCCAGGCTCAGCCCGCTCATAATGCGGTTGCGCAGGGGGAAATTTTCTCGCCTGGGTTCGGTGCCCAGCGGGAACTCGCTTATCAGCGCGCCGTTGTCAGCAATGCGCTCCGCCAGCGAGGCGTTTTCGGCGGGGTAGATAACATCCAACCCGCAGCCGAAGACGGCAATCGTCCGCCCGCCCGCTTCCAGGGCGCTGCGGTGGGCTATGGAATCGATACCCCGAGCTAGGCCGCTGACGATGGTGATTTTATTGCGCGCCAGGTCGGCGGCTATCTCCTCGGCGGCCTGCCGCCCGTAGACGGTAGCCTGGCGGGTGCCCACCACCGCCAGGCACCACTCGTCCTGGGGGAGCAGGGAACCCTTGACATAAAGTATAGGAGGATAATCGTATATTTCTCTAAGTCTAGCCGGATAGCCCTTATCGTGGAAAGTGAAGGCCTTTATCCCCTGGCGTTCCAGCTTTTCCATCTCCTCGTCTAATGAAATCTTGGGACGCCAGTCAACGATGGCCTTTACCGAGCCCTTGTCCAGATTGGAACGGCTCAGCTCGTCGGGGGTCGCCCGCCAGGCTTCCTCCATGCTGCCGAACTGGCTTTCCAGACGGGAGAGCTTGACCCGCCCGATACGGGGTACACGGCTGAAGCCGACCCAGTATTTAATGTCTTTATTGGTCATTTCTGTGGCAATTCTAGCACAGGGGTAAACCAGTGGCAATCGGCGTCGGGCGTGCTTTGAGGGAAAATATCAGCCGCGGTTTCTCAATAGGAAAAAGGTGCAGACCAGAGCCACCGCCGTCATCACCGCCCCGGTTACGGTGAAGCTGGTGGCGAATCCGTAGCGGTCGGCGATGAAACCCAGCACCGGTGCGCTTAAGCCGATGCCGCCCCGGCTGGCGAAGTAGTAAACGCCGAGTACGGTGGAACGGTAGCGCGTGGGAGCGTGGCTGATGATTTGTAGCTCAGTGACGGGCATGGCGAGATACATGCACATGCCTATGATGAGCAGTACCAGATAGATGCTCCAGCCCAGGGAAGCGAACTGGAGGAGGTAAATAGCGGGGCCGGCGATAAGGCTGGCTGTGATTAGGACCGGCTTGGTGCCCAGGCGGTCGGAAAGATAGCCGCCGGCGGGGCCTGCCCAGAGCCCGGCGAAGTGGAAGAGGGAGAAGAGTAAGGCGCCGGTATCGGCGCTGGCGTGCAGGTCATCTACGGCGTAGAGGGCGATATAATAGATCGCCCCCATGAGCAGCATCTGCAGAGCTACTCCCAGGGCGATGTAGGGTATCAGGCGACGCACGCTACCGGGGCCTTGGTCGCTTTCGGACTGGGGGTTGGTGGTGACCATCGGCGCTTTGGGGGCGTAGCCGCGCCGGGTCAGGATAACAAAGAGCACGATGCCGATAATAAAGACGGGTATGGCCATGCTGACCACTGTCCAGCGCCAGCTGAGTACCTGGAAGAGGGCGGCGGCAATCAGTGGGGTCAGGAAGAAGCTGGCCGTGCCGCCTATCTGGTGCAAACCCAGGGCGCTGCCCCGGTCTCTTTTATCCACCAGTGTCGAGACTAAGGGGGAGGCGGCGGGGTGATAGCCCCCGCCCATCATGCCCAGCATGACCATGAAGACAATCATCAGGATATAGCCAGGGGCCAGGCCGGCCAGTATGGCGAAGAGCGCCGCCCCGGAGATGCCCATCAGAATCATCAGGCGGGGTCCGAGTCGGTCGGAGAGCCAGCCCGAGGGCAGGTGGCTGACGCCGTAGGCGATGTTGTAGGCGGACATTATCCAGCCGACCTGATTATAGTTGAGGGAGAATTCGTCACGGATGAAGGGAGAGAGGGGTTGGAATATGGCCGAGGTGAAGTGGTGGCTGAAATGCGCCAGAATAAAGAGGGGCAATAGCCCCGTCAGCATGGAGAGAAACCTTGGCTTTTTGATAGCTCTCTCTTTCTATTCGATTAATTTGTAGCTAATGAGTGGCGGAGAGGGTGGGATTCGAACCCACGGTAACCTTACGGCTACACACGCTCTCCAGGCGTGCCTGATAGGCCACTCCAGCACCTCTCCGTATAATTCGGCCTAGCTCTGATGTTAAGCTGGCTTGCCAGCCGAAGCTTTAGCGTAGGCTGGCGGAGAGGGTGGGATTCGAACCCACGCTCCGGTATAACCGGAGACCGCTTTTCGAGAGCGGCACCATAAACCACTCGGACACCTCTCCTTAGCTTCACGATTATACCAGAAGTTTGGATTTGGGCAAAGTCATAATATTGACACCTGCTGGCGTAGATGCTACCTTTGATTTGAGATTAGACCGAGATGTTTACCGCTATTATGAAAAGATTGGCCTGGCTGGTAGTTATCGGGCTGCTGGTGCAGGTTGCCATAGCTGTCCCGGTGAAGGCGGAGTCCGAAGAGCCGATGCGGGTCAAGCAACTGAACTTCGTTTTCCTGCACGGGGCGGGGGGTAACGCCTGTTCCATGCAGCTTCTCTCCGACACCATCTTGGAGCAGATAGAGCCCTATATCCTCGCCTACGAGGCGGCCCATCCCAATATCGACATTCAGATAGATAGCCTGAACCGCTGTTATCCTAACGATGTGGATATGAAATCCTGGGCCAATAACATCGCCACCAGCGTTAGCCAGTTCCTTCCCGGTAAACAGAACATAATCCTTATCGGGCACAGCGCTGGAGGCAAGGCGGCTCTTTATGCCGTAACTAACAACTCCGGCGGCCTGGGTGAGAAGACGGCCATGGTGGTGACGATTAATACCCCGGTTAAACCCTTGGGCGACTATTACGGTACCGGCGGCACTTCTATTACCGACTTCTGCCGCGGCCCATGGCTGGGAGGGGACCGGGGGATTTGCAGTTCGGTAGCCAACTACGATAGCTCCGAGGACGGGGCCTGGGTGGCGGAAAATAAGCACTGGCTGGCCTTTATATCAGCTTCGAGCGCTCCCTCCAGTACTCAATTCGGTTACGGTGGTGTCGACGTTTGGCCCAGGGATATGGATGATGGCATAGTGCCGATTTCAGCCCAGTATTCCGAGGAAGCCGACGTGGTTTACTACGGGCAGCACGGTCACAGCGATTTCGGCGAATCGGAGGCGGTCGCCATCTCAATGGCGGAGCAGATACTCGGCTACATCTTCGGCAGCACTATAGATTGTTCGGTCTTAGTCCGCAGCGGCACCTTCGAGCACAAGGCTAACTGGCTGCCGGGGACGGAGCACTGGGATGACACCGTGGGCAGCGTTCTGGTGGATAGCGGGCGATTGGAGCATTTCAACGATTCCTATTTCTGGTGGCAGGAGTGGCAGGATGTGGTGGGGGAGTGTCCGGAAGAGAGCCAGCACAGCAACTACCGGGTCAGCGCGGTGGACTCCTTTCTCTTTTTCAGTGGCGTCAGCGATGCGGGCTGGTTTAGCTCTGATGACTCCGGGGATTGCCGTCTTTATATAAGGAGCTGGACCGCCCCCCGAAATACCGTCAGGGTGGACTGGAAGGTTTATCGGCTGGGGCTGTTACCCGAAGGGGTTGAGCGCGCCCGCTATGAGGTCGAGATTATCACCGGCACGCCGCTAACCAGTATTGACTACGTTTCCTGGCTGACCGACGACCCGCGTGACCTGAGGTTGCGAGTAATGTCGCAGGCGGAAAGCCCCTTCCGCTGGTTCGAGGTGGAGTGGCGGGTATACGCTCAGGAAGTCAGGGAGAGGCAAATTATCGACGAGTTGTTTTTAGACCCCATCTCGTAGCCGGAGAGCACTACTTAGACTCCCAACTCGTTTCGGATCTGCGCCAGGCGCTCTAGGCTTTCCCGCGATACGATACCGACCACCTTATCGTTTTCCATGACGGGTATGTGGTCAACCCACTGCTCGTCCAGCTGACCGAGCACGCTGGCAGCTGATTGTTGGGGGTGGGCGAGCTTAAGGGCGCTGGCGGGGGTCATTATTTTAGCGATACGAGAGCCCCGATGCCTTTTCGGCACCCGTTTTACGTTTTCTACGGTAACCACGCCCTCCAGCTTGTCGCCGTCAACGATGAGGCAGTAGCGCTGGCCGGCGGTCAGGACATGCTCGCGAATAAGCTGGGCTACGGTGGATTCGGTATTGATGAGGGGGTACTCACGGCTCATTATGTCCCCGGTCTTGACCGGTTGCAGGGCTACGCGCAGGATGGCCCGACGGCGGCTCTGGGCGGCGGCGGACTGAAGTACCCAGCCTACGCCCACCAGCGTCAGCCCGTTTAACCACTGCAACTCCGTAATCAGCAGCAGAACGCCACCGGCGATAAAGAGCCAGCCGATAGCCCAGCCGAGGAGGCTGGTAATACGGGTGGCGCGGTCGTAGTCGTCGGTGATTTTCCAGAACAGCGCTCGCAGCATCGTGCCGGCGTCCAGGGGGAAAGCCGGCATCAAATGAAAGAGAAAAAGCATGAAGAAGATATATGACAGCCACTGGGTGAGCACATAGGCTATCTCGCTGCTGGTGGTGAAGAGTATGGCGTAAATCCCGTAAAAAATGCCGCAGAGCAGCAGGGTGGTCAGGAGCCCCGTGGCTGCCAGCAGCAGCTCGAGGGCGGGACTGGTGGATTCCTGGCTTATCTCGGCGCTCCCGCCGAAGACAAACAGGGTGATGCGCTTTACGGAAAGCCCTCGGTTAATGGCGATCAGGCTGATGACAAGGGAGCGGATGCTTACCGCGATGAGGAAAAGCAGGCTGGTGACCAGGCCCAGGACTACCCTTTGCCAGAGTTGAAGCGCCTCGGGGAACTGGGTCACCATGATGGCGGTTATCATAGCAAAGGCCAGCACCCAGGTATAGTGCAGGCGTACGCTGACCCCGAAAATCCGCCCCATCTTAGGCAGCCCTTTCATACCTCTAAATATACCCTATTAACCGATATCTGGCTACCCTTTGGGGTGGCGTCTAGCGCTCAATCTGCGCCAGGCGGTAGCGGAGCTTGCCGGCCGGAGCCGTTATCTCCACGATATCGCCCTGGGTTCGTCCGATAACGGCTTTGCCGATGGGGGAGTTGGTGGAAATCTTGCCCTTGACCGGGTCGACCTCGCGGGGGCCGACGATGGTATAGCGCAACTCCTCGCCGGAGGCTTCGTCGCGCAGGACAACGCTGTTACCCACGCTGACCTTGATAGAAGTCTCTTTGTTTTCTCCGATGATGGTGGCCGACTTGAGGGTTGCCTCCAGCTCCATAATCCGTCCCTCGACGTGGCCCCTTTCCTCTTTAGCCGCGTCCAGGGGGGCGTTTTCGCGGAAGTCCTTGTCCGCTGCCGCCCGCCGCATGTCTTCGATGACCTTGGTTCGCCGCACTTTAAGCTCGGCCAGCTCGGCTTTGAGCTTATCATATCCCTCCTGGGTCAGGGAGGTGGGTGTGGGCATATTTCGCTTTGAGGAGGCGGGGAGGGTTGTTTTCGTCTTCTTGGGCTTGAGCTGAGCCGCCAGGCTAGCTTTGTTCCAGCCCTGCTTGCGGGCATAAGTCAGGAAGGCTCTTACCGTCTCAATATGGCTCAGGTAGCTGGTGTGCAGTGACGATAGCTGGGCGGCGTAGTCGGCCACCTCGCGGGGGGTGAGCTGGGCAAAGGGGTGCTCCCAGCCGTACCAGCGTACGAATTGGTACACTGGCTGCTGGGCGGTTTCACCTTCCTTGGGGGGGAGGGTGGCCAGGAAGCTGGTGGCGGCTTCACCTAGGGTCGGGTTCTGGCGGCTAGTCATCGTGCGTCCCCCTTTACCATCTTAAGGGCGACCTCGGCAGCTTTCCTTCCTGAAAAGAGCATACCGCCGAAGGTGGGGCCCATGCGGGGTAGCCCGAAGACGCTGGCTACGGCCATGCCGGCCACAATCAGACCGGGATAGACCTCGCCCGTGCGTTCGACGACGGCTTCCTCCGATTTTTCAATCCAGAGGGCGCCTTCACCCTTAACCTTGAGCATGTCGCGCCGTACCAGCTTCTGGATAACATCGGCTTCGTGGCCGGTGGCGTCGATGACCACCTTGGCCTCCAACGGGACGGGGTCTAAGGCGGCAATCTCTCTGGGGAGGTGGTTTACCGCGCTCCAGTTGACCACGACGCCGGCGATACGCCTGTCCTCGCGGACAATAATGTCCTCGACATAGGTCAGGCTGAAAATCTTGGCTCCGGCGGCGCAGGCGGCGGCAATAAGGCTGGCGCAGGCGTGGGGGGCGTCAGCGATATAGAGTCCCTCGCCGGACGGTGAGTAGGGTACCTTCAGCTCATCGAGAAACTCCTGGGCGGGCGCTCTTAAGGTAAACTTGTTCATAAAGTAGCCGCCGACCCAGAAACCACCGCCCAGGTAGTTGTTGCGCTCTATAATGACTACTTTAAGCCCGGCCTTAGCCAGGTCTCTGGCCGCCACCAGCCCGGCCGGGCCGGCGCCGACAATAATAACGTCGCTTTCGACGTACTCTTCAAACTGTTTGAGGAAGCTGGAGACGATGGCCCGGGTCACTTCCTTCTCCCCTGTCGGGTGAAATAGCGGCATATTCCGTTCTCCTCTCTGTCACTAGCACCTGATGGCGGTGATATTCAAATACTTTTCCACCAGCTCCATGGCGCAGAACTTCCCGCACATGGAGCAGGCTTTGCCCTCCGAGCTGTGCTTGCTATGGACGCGGTGGGCCAGGGTTGGGTTTAACGACAGCCGCGCCTGCTCTTCCCAGTCCAGCTTCTTGCGGGCGATGGCCATTTTTCGGTCCCTTTCGGCGGCGCCCTTGACGCCTTTAGCGATGTCGGCGGCGTGGGCGGCGATACGCGAGGCGATAACGCCCTCTCTGACGTCGTCGGGGTC
>JASFEJ010000057.1:0-8677 GCA_050124895.1 Dehalococcoidia bacterium | reverse complement strand
ACAATTTCCGAAGGAGGAGACCAATGCCCGAGAAAGAAATCGGCAAGGTAAGCGACTTCTTCGCGCGGCCGGTGGTGGCAGGTATCGAGATGAGCGGCAGCCTCAAACTGGGCGACAAAATCCATATCAAGGGCCACACTACCGATATGGAATTCACTGTCGACTCAATGCAGATTGACAACGCCAACGTCACCGAAGCCAAGGCCGGAGACTCGGTTGGCATCAAGGTCAACGAGCGGGTAAGACGGGGTGACACCGTCTACAAGGTTACCGACTAAAAACCAATCAACTAGAAAGCAAAAAATATGGCACTAAAGGTACTTATAGAACGTCACGTAAAAAAGGGTAAGGAAGGCGAACTCATCGAGCTGCTAAACAACCTGCGCACCGAGCTAATCGAGCAGCCGGGCTACGTCTCGGGTGAGCTGCTCCAGAGCCAGGATGATAAAGCCACCATCTTCGCCTTGAGCACCTGGCAGAGCGAACTGGACTGGAAGTCCTGGAGAGGTGACCCCAAGCGCCTGGAGCTTGAATCCAGAATCGAACCCCTGTTAACCGAACCGTCAAAGCTGACGGTAGCTACGTCATTTTAGGGCTTGGCGATGCCCTTCACCAGATTAGCCATCTCGATGGCGCTGACCGCAGCCCTAAAGCCCTGGTTTCCCTCCTTGGTTCCGGCCCGCCCGATAGCCTGCTCCAGGCTGTCAGCCGTAATTACGCCGTAGATAACCGGCAGCCCCGTCTCCAGTCCCACCATGGCAATCCCCTTGGTCACCTCGGCGGAGATATAGTCGAAGTGAGGCGTATCTCCCCGCACCACCGCCCCCAGGCAGATAACAGCGTCGTAGCGCTTGGTCTGGGCCAGCTTCTGGGCGATGAGGGGAATCTCAAACGAGCCCGGCACCCAGGCGACATCGATATCCGCCGGGGCGACGCCGTGGCGGAGCAGGGCATCCTGCGCCCCGTCGAGCAGCTTCTGGGTAAAAAACTCGTTGAAACGGGAAACGACCAGCCCGAACTTCAGCCCCTTCCCCACCAGCATTCCTTCGATAGGCTTGCTCATTGCTTTCTCCTTATCGTTAGTTAATCGGTTATATCCGGTATATCCAGGCGGTGACCCATCTTCTTCTGTTTGGTCACCAGGTATTTGTGGTTATAGGGGTTGGGGGCGATGATTATGGGCAGTGTCTCCACCACTTTTAGCCCGTAGCCCTCCAAACCCACCCTCTTCTGGGGGTTGTTGGTCAAGAGCTTGATTTCGCTCAAACCCAGGTCAGCCAGAATCTGGGCGCCGATGCCGTAGTCACGCGGGTCGGGGGTGAATCCCAAAGAGATATTAGCCTCCACCGTATCCAGTCCCTCGTCCTGAAGGGCGTAGGCCCGCATCTTATTATGGAAGCCGATGCCCCGCCCCTCCTGCCTCATATAAAGTAAGACGCCCCGCCCTTCCTTGGCGATGGTCTCCATAGCCAGTCCAATCTGCTCGCCGCAGTCGCAGCGCAGGCTGCCGAAGACGTCACCGGTGAGGCACTCGCTGTGCACCCGCACCAGCACCGGTTCGTCGGTAGCTATATCCCCCATCACCAGCGCCAGGTGCTCGTCGGGGTCGATGTCGCTGCGGTAGGCGATGGCGGCAAACTCCCCGTATTTAGTGGGCAGCTTGGCCTCGGCCACACGGTGCACCAGCTTCTCGTGGCGGCGGCGGTAGGCGATGAGGTCGGCTACCGAGATTATCTTGATTTCGAACTTTTCGGCAATCTCCTCGAGCTGGGGCAGCCTGGCCATGGTGCCATCCTCGTTCATAATCTCGCAGATGACGCCCGCCGGATAGAGACCGGCCAGCTTGGCCAAATCAACGATGGCCTCCGTCTGCCCCGCCCGCACCAGCACCCCACCCTCTCTGGCCCTCAAGGGGAAGATGTGCCCCGGCCGGACCAAATCGTCGGGCTGGGTGGCGGGGTCGATGACGGCTTTAACCGTCTGCGCCCGGTCGGCCGCCGAGATACCAGTGGTGGTGCCCTGCTTGGCGTCCACGGAAACGGTGAAGGCGGTGCCGAACTTGCAGGTGTTCTCATCGACCATCAGGGGCAGCTGTAATTTGTCCAGTCTTTCACCGACCACGGGCAGGCAGACCAGGCCCCGACCGTATTTGGTCATGAAGTTAATCGCCTGGGAGCTGACCTTTTCCGCGGCCAGCGCCAGGTCGCCCTCGTTCTCTCTATCTTCGTCATCAACGATGATGACGAACCGTCCCTCTTTTATATCTTTAATCGCTTCTTCAACAGTTGATAATCCCATATACGTTCCCCCTCTCAACCGACCAAGAAACCGTGTTCCTCCAGAAAATCTAAGGTTATGCCGCCGCTGTGCGGCTTATTTAATTGTTCCACATATTTGGCAATGATGTCCACTTCCAGGTTGACGACATCCCCCACCCTTCTCCCCCCTAAAATCGTGTACTCCCGCGTATAGCCGACTATGGAGACATGGAAAGAGCTATTATTTCTGGAAATGACGGTCAGGCTGACCCCGTCGACGGCGATAAAGCCCTTCTCGACAATGTAGGGCATGAGCCTGGGTGGGACATCGAAGCTGAGCAGTACGGCATCGCCGTTGTGGCTTATTGAGCTTACTCGTCCGGTGTCGTCGATATGCCCCTGGACGAAGTGGCCACCCAATCGGCCACTTGGCGTCAAAGGCCTTTCCAGATTTACACCGTCACCGGGGCGCAGGAGCCCCAGATTGGTCTTATCCAGCGTTTCCGGCATTACCTCCACCGAAAACGACTTGTTATCAAAAGCGGTTATAGTCAGGCAAACGCCGTTGACGGCCATACTGTCGCCCTTTTGCACGCCGTCGAGAACCTTATCGGCGGCGATTTTCAAGCCCCCCGCCGATGAGACAACCCTACCCACTGCTTCTACAATTCCGGTAAACATTTAAGCGGTTCCTCGTTATTTGGCAACATAGCCGATGACGACAAGGTCGTCCCCCAACCTCACCACCTTCACCCTCTCCAGGCGGAACGCCTCACTAACCTTGCTCACCCCATCGCCAACCACCGCCGACCGGGCATTGGCCCCACCGATGATGATAGGGGCGATAAAGGCGATAACCTTGTCCACCAGCCCCAGGTCGAAGAGGGAACCGAGCAGGATGCCACCCCCCTCCACAATGACACTGGTGATTTCCCGCTTGCCCAGGTCTTTAAGCAATATCTCCAAATCAACCTTGGCGTACTCTTTAGGCGGTTCCATCACCTCGGCGCCGGCCTTATTAAAAGCCGTCTTCTGCTTCGGGTCGAGCCGGTGGCCCACCACCAGCAGCGTGTTGCCCGGTTCACTGAATACCTTGGAGTTCAGGGGTGTGCGCCCGTTCCCGTCCAGGATAACCCTTAAGGGCTGCTTGCGGGCCACTCCCCCCTTCCCCCCCGAACAGCGGGTGGTGAGATGAGGATTATCGGCCAGCAGCGTATTGACCCCGGCCATAATGGCGTCGCTGGTGTAGCGCAAACAGTGGACGTATTTTCTGGCTTCGTTACCGCTAATCCAGCGGGAATGCCCCTCTTTGGTGGCAATCTTACCGTCCAGGCTCATGGCGAACTTGGCGGTGACGAAGGGCATGCCCGTGGTGAGATACTTGATATAGGCCTCGTTGACCTCTTTGGCTTCCTCTTCATGCTCGCCCAGAACGGTCTTAATCCCCGCCTTCTTCAGCTCCCCCTGCCCCTTACCCGAGACGACGGGGTTGGGGTCGAGCATGGCCATGTGCACCTCGCTGATGCCGGCGGCGATGATGGCCTCGGTGCAGGGCGGTGTCCGCCCCTGATGGGCGCAGGGCTCCAGGGTGACGTACATGGTAGCCCCCTCCGCCTCTTTACCCGCCTGCTTCAGGGCGATGACCTCGGCGTGGTGGGAGCCCGGCGGCTGGGTATAGCCCTGCCCGACAACCTCATCCCCCTTAACCACCACCGCCCCCACCGCGGGGTTGGGACTGGCCTGCCCCAGAGCCAGCTTGGCCAGAGAGAGCGCCTGCTCCATATAATCCATAGCACCGCCATTCTAACACCTGCCCTAAAAAAAGTGCAAGCCTGGATAGTTTTTTCACCCCCGTAATAACCCTCTCCCCTCTGTTAGCCTGCGTTTTTCCGACCCACCCCACCCCAATATTATCTATTCCCACCCCATCCCCCTTGTTAGCGAACGTCTTTCTATCCCACCCAACACCCACCCTATAAAGGTGTAACCTCTATAGACTTCTCTCCCTACACCCTTCCTTGGGGGTGTCTAAGAGGGGTGAAACCCCTCTTAATTCCATAAAAGGGCAGCGGGCGGGAAAAGATTTAAAACGGGGTGAGGCGGGGAAAACCCGCCTCTGGTACTAACTTCACTAGAACCCTATCGTTATATAAGGTATAATTAAAACCAGCTAGAGAGCTAAACATATATAATGAAAACGATTATTCGCGACGTCCTGATAACGCTGGCCATAGCCCTGGCCATTTTCTTCATCCTCAGGGCAACCGTCCAGGCCTACAAGGTAAGAGAGACCTGCATGGAGCCCAACTACGTTGAAGGCGAATGGATACTGGTCAGCAAGGCGAGCTACTGGTGGGGCGAGCCGCAAAGAGGCGACGTGATAATACTGGAACCGCCCTTCGATACCGATGAGGTCTATATCAAGCGCCTCATCGCCCTGCCCGGTGATACGGTGGAGATAAAAGACGGCGCCGTCTACCTCAACGGCATCGCCCTGGACGAGCCCTATATCAAGGAAGCCCCCGCCTACACCTTCACCCTGACCGAGCTCGGCGAGGACGAATACTTTGTCCTCGGCGATAACCGCAATAACGCCAACGACTCCCATACCGGCTGGACGATAACCCGCGACGATATAATCGGCAAAGCCTGGTTCTCTTACTGGCCGACGAGCGAGTGGGGCAGCGCCGGCAACTACCCGCTGGACGAACAGCTTGAAGCTGCCGAAGAGCCCACTCCCTAATTAAGGAGTGGGTCTGAAAGACGTAGGCTAACAAGGGGGATGGGGTGACCGTAACCCCCAGGTTAAGGAGTTTATCTCATTAGGGCGGGCTGGGTGGGACAAAAACCCACGTCCGCAAAGGCGGGGGGAGGAGGAACGACAAACGCACCTTGGAGTAAGGTGGTGAACCAAGTAAATACCGAAGAAATCTTTGAGAAAGCGGGAGCCATCCTCAAAGGCCATTTCCGGCTCACCTCTGGCCTGCACTCCCCCGTCTACTGGGAAAAGTTCAAGGTCCTCCAGTCCCCACCCCACACCGAAAAGCTCTGCCGTATGATTACCGACCACTTCCGCGACCAGAAAATCGAGGCCGTCGCCGCCCCGACCACGGGCGGCATCATCCTGGCCTTTGAGACCGCCCGCCAGCTTGGAGTCAGGGGCATCTTCGCCGAAAAGACGGGCGCAAAAGAGCGCGCCTTCAAGCGCGGCTTTAACATAGAGAAAGGCGAGCGGGTATTAATTGTCGACGACATCTTTACCACGGGCGGCTCCATCCGCCAGACGATGGACGCTGTAAAAAAGCTGGGCGGCAACATTATCGGCGTCGGCGTTATGGTCGACCGCTCTACCGAAAAGGTGGACTTCGGCGTACCCCTCTTCAGTTGCCTCCGCGCCGAAGCTGTCACCTATTCCCCCGATAACTGCCCCCTCTGTAAAGAGGGAATTCCTCTGGTCAAACCCGGCGGCGGATAAGCCTAAAGACCTATTGACAAAAGTCCCTTTTGCCCATATACTAAAAATGGCTATCGACCCGTATGGGCGGTGAGCCTAGAGTATCTCCAAAATCTTAACAATCTGGGTCGCTTGGATCGGATACGACCGAGACGGCAGAAATAGATACCGTATTTATAAATGCCTTCTCTGCGTGTCGGAGAAGGTATTTTTAGTTTAAACAGTCGGAGCTGAAATGCTCAAATTAGGATTCATTGGAGCGGGAACCGTAGGCACGGCTCTGGCGGCACGCCTAAGCCAGAGCGGCTACCCCATAGCCGCCGTAGCCAGCCGCACTAAAGCCTCAGCCCAAAAGCTCTCGGACGCCGTCGGCTATTGCCCTGTCTTCGACAGCAACCAGCAAGCCGCCGACCACGCCGAGCTTATCTTTATCACCACCCCAGACGACGCCATCGCCCCCGTGGTCAACGAGATTAAATGGCGCCCCGGACAAAGCGTTATTCATTGCAGCGGCGCCGATTCCGTAGCCAGCCTGGAGCCGGCCCGAGAAGCGGGCGCTCAAGTCGGCGCCTTTCATCCTTTGCAGACATTCGCCAGCCTCAAGCAGGCCATGGACAACATGCCCGGCTCGACCTTCGCCCTGGAGGCCGAAGAGCCCCTGCTGGCCACGCTAAAAGAGATGGCCAGCGCCCTCGGCGGCAATGTAGTGGTGCTCAAGGCCAGCGACAAAGTCTTATATCATACCTCGGCGGTCATCGCCTGCAACTACCTGGTAACGCTGGTCAAGATGGCCAGCGACCTCTGGCAAAGCTTCGGCGTTCCTACACCCCAGGCCACCAAAGCCCTGCTCCCCCTGCTCCGCGGAACGCTGCACAATATCGAAACCATCGGCATCCCCAACTGCCTCACCGGGCCCATCGCTCGCGGCGACATCGGCACCATCAACAAACACCTCGATGCCCTTAGCGAGACCGCCCCCCACCTCCTCCCCACCTACCGTGAGCTCGGCCGACAAACCGTCCCCATCGCCCTGGCCAAGGGCAAAATAGACCAATCTCAAGCCAAGGAGCTTGAAAGCGTATTTCGATAAATAAACGGAGGGTTATGATGCGAATAATGCTCAAAAGTAAAATCCACCGGGCCACCGTCACCGAAGCCAACCTCGAATACGAGGGAAGCGTCGCCATCGACAGGCGGCTCATGGATGAGGCCGATATCCGGCCCTACGAACAAGTGCAGGTCCTCAACGCCAACAACGGCGCCCGCTTTATCACCTACGCCATTGAAGCCCCCGCCGACAGCGGCATGATAGGCATTCAGGGGCCGGCGGCCAGACTGGCCACCAAGGGCGACACCGTTATCCTACTCACCTACCGCAACGTCGAAGAGGCCCAGGTGAAAAACTTCCTGCCCCGACTGGTCTATGTCGACGAAAACAACGCCATCACCAAGACCAAGCATATCGTCGACGCCATACCCTTTTAGCCTGCCCGAACGCGTAGAAAAAACCGGGGGACGGGGTGGCCGTAACCCCCAAGTTAAGGAGTTTACTCATTAGGGCGGGCTGGGTTGGGACATTCTTACGTACGTTAACAGAGTGGTGTGGGGTGGAAAGCCCCCCAATATGCTTGAAGACCCTCCAAGGAGGTCTGAAGTCATGCGCATAACCATCAACCAGATAAAAGAAATGAAGCCAAAGGGTGAGAAAATAACCATGCTCACCGCCTACGACTACACCACCGCCAAACTCGTCGACGCAGCCGAAATACCCCTCATCCTGGTCGGCGACAGCCTGGGCATGGTCGTCCTCGGCTACGAATCCACCATCCCCGTCACCATGGAAGAGATGCTCCACCACACCAAGGCGGTGGTCAGGGGCACCCAAAAAGCGCTCGTCATCGGCGACATGCCCTTCATGACCTACCACATCAGCGTCGAAGACGCCCTCTATAACGCCGCCCGCTTTATCCAGGAAGGCGGCGCCCAGGCGGTCAAGCTCGAAGGCGGCGTCACCGTGGCCGAAAAGGTAAAGCGCATCGTTGAGTGCGGCATCCCCGTCATGGGCCACATTGGCTTAACCCCCCAGTCCATCCATCAGTTCGGCGGTTTCAAGCTCCAGGGTAAGACCCCCGAGGCCGCCGCCCGGCTCCTGGCAGACGCCCGTGCCCTTGAGGAAGCTGGAGCTTTCGCCATCGTTTTAGAGACCGTGCCCGCCCCACTGGCCAAGCTCATCTCCCAGAAGATAAGCATCCCCACCATCGGCATCGGCGCCGGACCCGACTGCGACGGCCAGGTCCAGGTCATAAACGATATACTGGGTTCTTTCACCGATTTTGTCCCCGGTCACGCCAAGCAGTACGTCAAGCTCACCGACATTATCTCTAAGGCGGTAACGGAATACCGCGACGAGGTCAAGGCGGGCCAGTTCCCCACCGAAAAACAGAGCCACACCATGGACGAAAAGCTGCTCGCCGAACTTACCTAAACTAAGCTTAAGTTACTTATTATTACAGAAACTAATTATAAGTACCTAAAATCCCTTTTTACCTCACCTCACTCTGTCAGCGTACGTTTGTATAACCCACCCTACCCACCCTTAGAGGGGATTCTCCCTCTAGAATTCCTTCTGGGCACGTTACCCCCACCAAGTCTCCCCCTTTAAAAAAGGGGGATTAAGGAGAATTTCCTTAAAAGGGCGACGGGTGGGAATAGATAATATCGGGGTGGGGTATTCGTAACCCTACAGGGAGATATAAAAGGGGTACCACCTTATAGGGTGGGTATTGGTTGGGAAAACCATACGTACGCTAACAGATGAGGGTTGAGGGGAACACCCCCGCCGGAGAGTTAGAGCTTACCCTTTTGGCTTTGATGCTCGACGCCAGTCATTACCGTGTCTTCCGCCCTGGAAATTGTGATGTGCTTCAAGACCATAGGCACCGAAAGAAGGATGGGCGTAACGACC
>JASFEJ010000056.1:0-8771 GCA_050124895.1 Dehalococcoidia bacterium | reverse complement strand
GCCAGACCTTTGCGAGCACCGTGGGTGGAGATGAAATACTCCAGCACGCTCAGGCCCTCGCGCAGCCCCGATTTAATGGGAAAATCAATGATTTTACCCGCGGGGTCGGTCATCAGGCCGCGCATGCCGGCCATCTGCCTTATCTGGGAGATGTTACCCTTGGCGCCCGAGGTCGCCATCATATAGATGCCGCCGTAGCGGTCGAGCGTCTGGGAAATAACGTCGGTAATCTTGTCGGTGGTCTCCATCCAGACGCCGATGGTGTTATTATACTTTTCGTCCTCGGTGATTACGCCCTTGTTGTACTGGTTCTCGATAATAGCCACCCTTTCCCCCGCCTCCTCCAGCAGCTTGGGCTTAGCCAGCGGTACCTGGATATCGCTCATGGCAATGGTCGTCCCCGATTTGGTAGCGTAGCGGAATCCCAGATGTTTGATGCTGTCCACCACCGCCGCCGTATCCTCGTTAGGCAAGAACTTGTAGCAATCGGTGACGATTTGCTTCAGGGTTCCCTTGTCGATGCTTTCGTTATAGAAGCCCAGCTCGGGGGGCAGTACCTCGTTAAAGATGATGCGCCCCACGCTGGTCTTGATTCTCTGACCGTTCTCCGGCGCTTTCCTGACCTCGATTTCGGCCCTTAGGTCGATGTGGCCCAGTTCGTATCTCAGCTTGGCTTCCTCGAAGCTGCCCAGTATGGTGCCTTCGCCCTTGGCTCCGGGTATGACCGTGGTCAGATAATAGCAACCCAGGACCATGTCCAGGGTGGGGGTCACGATGGGCTCACCGGAGCTAGGCAGGAGCATGTTATGGGTGCTGAGCATGATTTCACGGGCGCCCTTGACCGCCGCCTTGGAAAGGGGAACGTGGACGGCCATCTGGTCGCCGTCGAAGTCGGCGTTAAAGGCGGAACAGACCAGTGGGTGTATCTGTATGGCGCTGCCGTCGATGAGCACTGGCTCGAAGGCCTGGATGCTGAGGCGGTGTAGGGTGGGGGCGCGGTTAAGTAGTACCGGCTGCTCCTTGACCACCTCTTCCAGTATGTCGTAGACCTCGGGCTTGTTTCGCTCCACCAAACGGCGGGCGCTCTTGATGTTGTGGCTTAGGCCCTGCTCCATGAGGCGGCGCATAATAAAGGGCTTGAAAAGCTCCACCGCCATCCTCCGGGGCAGGCCGCACTGATTTAGTTTTAGTTCCGGACCGACCACGATAACCGAGCGTCCGCTGTAGTCGACCCGCTTGCCCAGCAGGTTCTGGCGGAAACGCCCCTGTTTGCCCCGCAGCATGTCGGAGAGCGACTTCAGCTTGTGGTTGCCGCTCACCGAGATGGCCCGCCCCCGCCGTCCGTTATCAATCAGGGAGTCAACCGCCTCCTGGAGCATCCGCTTCTCGTTGCGGATGATAACCGCCGGCGCCTCTATCTCCAAAAGGTGGCGCAGTCGGTTGTTGCGGTTGATGACCCTCCGGTAGAGGTCGTTGAGGTCGCTGGTGGCGAAGCGGCCGCCGTCCAGCTGCACCATAGGCCTCAGGTCGGGGGGTAAAACGGGCAGCACGGTGAGAATCATCCACTCGGGCTTGTTGCCGCTGCGGCGGAAGGCTTCCACCACCTGCAGCTGCTTGGCCGCCTTGCGGCGGCGCTGCCCGGAAGCGGAACGCGTCTCTTTAAGCAGCTCGTTGCGCAGTTCGTTTAAGTTAATATCTTTAAGTAGCTGCAGGATGGCCTCGGCGCCCATATCGGCGTTAAAGACCGTCTCGAACTTCTGTTTCAGCTCTAAATACTGGCTCTCGGTGAGCAGGTTGTTCTTACGCAGGTCTCTCAGCTGTTCGATGTCGCTGGCTTTCTTTTCCTCAAGCTGCGTCTTTTCCTCAGCCAGGCCCTGCCGCATCTTGTTGATGTCCTCTACCGTTGCCTCCGCCTTTTCCGCCTCGGCAATGGCGGCGTCAACCTCGTTCTGCTTGGTCTCCGCATGCTGGACGTAGCCTTCCTCAAGCTGCTTGATGGCTTCCTGGCGGGCCTCCTCGTCTATGGAGGTGATGATATAGTGCGAGAAGTAGAGGACGCGCTCCAGGCTGCGCGGCGAAAGGTCGAGCAATAAGCCCAGTCGGCTGGGGATGCCCTTGGCGAACCAGATGTGGCTCACCGGGCAGGCCAGCTCGATGTGCCCCATGCGCTCTCTTCTCACCTTGGCGCGGGCGACCTCGACGCCGCACTTATCACAGATAACGCCCTTGTAGCGTATCCGCTTGTATTTGCCGCAATAGCATTCGAAGTCCTTAGTGGGGCCGAAAATGCGCTCGCAGAAAAGCCCGTCCCTCTCCGGTTTCAGGGTGCGGTAGTTGACCGTCTCGGGCTTGGTGACCTCGCCGTAAGACCAACTTCGAATCTGTTCCGGCGAAGCCAGCGAGATGCGGATAGCGTCAAAATCGTTAACTTCCAGCATTTTCCTCTTCTACCTCTGGCTCGGCTTTATCATCTTTAGCCTTAGCCTTTTTAGCCTTGGGGGCTTTGGGTTTTTCTCCGGCCACCTCAGCCTCCAGCTTAGCCTGGAGAGCTTCGGTTTTTTCCTCTTCACTAACCTCAGTCTCTAGCTCAGCCTCAGGCTCTTCAGTTTCCTCTTTGGCCTTAGCCTTCTTGGCTTTGGGTTGCCCCTCAGCCGCCTCGGCTTCCAGCTTGGCCCGGAGGGCTTCGACCTCTTCTTCACTGGGCTCGGCCTCCGCTTCGGCCTCAGGGGCTTCGGGTTTTTCAACGGCCTCAGCCTCTAGTTCCGCCTTGGGGGCTTCGGCTTCTTCAGCCTCTACCTCAGCCTTGGGAGCTTCTTCGGCGGCGGCCTCCAGGCTGGGCACCTCGGCTCCTTCCTCTTCGCCTTCGGCTTCCTTGGCTTCCTCGGCGCTGGCCCTCTCCTCTTCGTTAATTACCTCGATGGCCAGCCCCAGACTTTGCAGCTCCTTGACCAATACCTTAAAGGATTCGGGCACGCCGGGCTGCAAAATATCCTCGTTCTTGACGATGGCTTCGTAGGTCTTGGCTCGACCGGTGACGTCGTCCGACTTGATGGTCAGGATTTCCTGAAGGTTATGGGCGGCGCCGTAGGCTTCCAGCGCCCAGACCTCCATCTCGCCGAAGCGCTGCCCGCCGAACTGGGCCTTACCGCCCAGCGGCTGCTGCGTAATCAGTGAGTAGGGGCCGGTGGAACGGGCATGTACCTTGTCCTCGACCAAGTGGATGAGCTTCATCATGTAGATATTGCCCACCGTCACCGGCTGGTCGAAGGGCTCGCCGCTGCGCCCGTCGCGGAGGACGACCTTGCCCACGATGGGCGGGGGCAGGTTCCGTTCCGCTTTTACCTTGTCGATGGCTGCCGCCATCTGCTCTTGGTTGAGCTTCTGGCTCTTTATCCCCATTTCTTCCAGCCAGAGTCGGAGGCAGGCGTCACTGGCGACGCCGGGGTTATTATCACTGAATACCTTCTTCCCGTCATAGCCGTTCTTCTTGAGCCAGTTCATAGCCATGTCCAGCTTGAAAGCAGGGTGGTCGTTATCGGGTTCGAGGCGGACGGCGCCGCTCCTCTGGGCAATCCAGGCCCGGCCTAAAGCATCCTCGATAGCGGCGTCACTGGCGCCGTCGAAGACGGGGGTAACCGCCCGGAAGCCCAGCAGTTGGGCCGCCCAGCCCAGGTGGGTTTCCAGCACCTGCCCCAAATTCATTCGCGAGGGGACGCCGATAGGGTTAAGGATAATATCTACCGGTGTTCCGTCGGGAAGGAAGGGCATGTCTTCGGCGGGCGCAATCAGGGAGATGACCCCCTTGTTGCCGTGACGCCCGGCCAGCTTATCGCCTACCGAAACGCGGCGCTTCTGGGCAATCCAGACCTGTACCCACTGGTTGACGCCGGCGGGCAGGTCGTCGCCGTTTTCGCGGGAAAAGATTCTGACGTTAATGACCTTGCCCCACTCGCCGTGAGGCACGCGCAGCGAGGTGTCCTTGACCTCGCGGGCTTTCTCACCGAAGATGGCCCGCAGCAGCTTCTCCTCCGCCGAGAGCTCGGTCTCGCCCTTGGGGGTAATCTTACCCACCAGTATGTCGTCGGGTCCCACCTCGGCCCCCACCCGCACGATGCCTTCGTCGTCCAGCTCGCGCAGACTCTCCTCGCCGACGTTGGGTATGTCGCGGGTAATCTCTTCGGGGCCCAGCTTGGTGTCGCGGGCTTCCACCTCGTGCTTCTCGATGTGAATCGAGGCGAACTTATCCTTCTCTACCAGGCGGCTGCTGATGATAATGGCATCCTCGAAGTTATAGCCTTCCCAGCTCATAAAGGCGCAGGTCACGTTCTGCCCCAGCGCCAGCTCGCCGTACTCGGTGGCGGAGCTGTCGGCTAATACCTGTCCCGCCTCCACCCGGTCGCCCTGGCTGACCAGGGACTTCTGGTTGATGCAGGTACCCTGGTTGGTGCGGACGAACTTCATCAGAGGGTAAACGTCGTTTTCGCTGTTATCGGTGGTGACCACAATCTGGGAGCTGGTCACTGAGTTCACCACGCCGGCCCTCTGGGCGAAGAGCACCTGGCCGCTGTGCTTGGCCACCTCTATCTCCATGCCCGTCGATACCATCGGCGCTTCGGGCCGGAGTAGTGGCACCGCCTGCCGCTGCATGTTGGAGCCCATCAGGGCGCGGTTGGCGTCGTTATGCTCCAGGAAGGGTATCAGGGCGGTGGCCACGCTGACAATCTGCTTGGGCGAGACGTCGATGTACTCTATCTTATCGGGGGTTTCCAGCATATAGTGGTCGCCCAGCCGGGCTTCAATCCTCTCGTCGATAAACTGGTTCTTATCGTCGAGGCGGGCGTTGGCCTGGGCGATGATATACTCGTCCTCTTTATCGGCGGTCATGTAGCTGACCTCGTCGGAGACGAAGGGGACAACCTTTATCTTGTCTTTCGATTTGGCCAGCTTGGCGGCGATGGCCTCGGTGATGACCGTTCTGGCTTTGACGATGACGGTGCCCTTGGTGTTGGTCACCGCTTCCCGCGTCATCCGTCCCACCAGCTCCGGTGAGTCGCCGTCCAGCTCGCTGATGACGCGGCGGTAGGGCGTCTCGATAAAGCCGTACTGGTTGATGCGCCCGTAGGTAGCCAGGGAACCGATAAGACCGATATTGGGCCCCTCCGGCGTCTCGATAGGGCAGATTCGGCCGTAGTGGGAAAAGTGAACGTCGCGGACCTCAAAGCCGGCGCGCTCTCTAGATAAGCCCCCGGGACCCATCGCCGAAAGGCGGCGCTTATGGGTCAGTTCGGCCAGGGGGTTGGTCTGGTCCATGAACTGCGATAGCTGCGAGCCGCCGAAGAACTCCCTCACCGCGGCCACTACGGGTCTGATGTTGACCAGGACGCTGGGGGTAGCGGCGTCGGTGCCGATGATGCTCATTCTCTCCCTGACCACGCGCTGCAGTCTTAACAGCCCGATGCGGAACTGGTTCTGAATCAGCTCGCCCACGGTGCGCACCCGGCGGTTGCCCAGGTGGTCGATATCGTCGGGGTTATCGAAGCCGTTGTTAATCATAATGATACGCCTGACTATCTCGACGATGTCTTCCACGGTCAGAGCGCGGGTGTCTTCGGGAATCTCGAGCTTGAGGCGCTTGTTGAGCTTGTAGCGCCCCACCTCTCCCAAATCATAGCGCAGTGGGTCGAAGAAGAGGTTCTTTATCAGTTTTTTGGCATTATCGATATTGGGCGGGTCGCCCGGGCGCAGCTTTCTATAAATGTCGAGCAGGGCTTCGGGCTCGTCCTTGACCATGGGCTCGCGGTCCATGGTCGCCTTGATAAACTGGTGGTCGGGCACGCTGTCCTCGCTGGCGAACATATCAAGCAGCTTCTGCTCATCGCTGTAGCCGATAGCCCTCATCAGGGTGGTGATGGGAATCTTACGCTTGCCGTTAATCTTGGCCGAGATTACGTCGCGGTTGCTCGTCTCGAACTCCAGCCAGGCGCCGCGGGAAGGAATGAGCTTGGCGTGGCAGAGGGCACGGCCGCTGGTGGCATCCTCTTCACGGGTGAAATAGACGCCCGGCGAGCGCAGCAGCTGGCTTACGGCCACCCTCTCGGCGCCGCTGGTGATAAAGGTGCCCTTGGCCGTCATCAGGGGGATGTCGCCGAAAAAGAGGTCCTGTTCCTTGATTTCCCCGGTTTCCTTAACCAGCAGCTGTGTCCTGACGTAGAGCGGGGCCGAATAGGTCAGGTCTTTCTGGCGGCACTCCGCCTCGGTATAATGAGGCTCGCGGAACTCATAGTCGACGAAGCTCAGCGCCAGACGGTTACCGGTGAAATCCTCAATAGGGGATATTTCCTCCAGCGACTGGCGCAGCCCCTTCTCCTGGAACCAGCGGAAGGAATCGGTCTGGACTTGGATTAGATTGGGTACCTCTAAAATCTGGGGCAGGTTGGCGTAGGACTTACGGGGAACGGGAGGCACTTTCAGCTCATTAGTTTCTGTTAACATAAAATCCGTTTTCGCTCTTAAACGCCTATAAAGCGGTCAATTTTCTCACGTTGCAGTTCGACCAAAAGTCATACCTGTGGTTAGCTTGGAGACATTACAAGGTGAAAATTTTGGAAGGCACAATACAAACTACCATAATACCACTATTGTGGGGTTTTGTCAATACCCTTTGGCACGAATTTCCAAAAAGTGGCTAGGCCTAGTCCTGAATCGGTATCAGGCAGGTGAAGCGGAGCACCTGAGCGCCCGTGTTGACAAAGCAGTGTCGCTCGTTGGGGGCGATGAAGACGACGCTGCCCGGGCCGATTTCGGTCTCGCCCTCTTTTCCCCTCACCACCCCGGCCCCGGCCAGAACGAAGGCCTCGTGCTCCCAGGGGTGGGAGTGGTCGGGGGTGGCGCTGCCCGGCTCGACTTCGAAGACCCGCATGCAGAAATTGGGGGCGCCGTCCCTGGCGGTAATGACCTCCCGCTTGGTTACCCCGGGCATTTCCTGTGTAGGCTTAATATCGCTATATTTAGCTATTTTCATATCTACCTCTAGCCGGCGGCGTTATAGTCCTTGATGGCGGCCTCAGCTACCTCCTGGAAGCGCTGGTTGTGAGCGTCCCTGCCCTCCAGGTAATCTGAGGGCACCCACTCCATCTCCTCCAGGTTGGCCAATATCATGGGCAGCAGGTCGTAGGGGATGGTGATAACTATCAACCCCTTGGGCAGCACCTGCCTTGAGTTCCAGCCCGAGTTCAGGTTGGTGACGGTGAAGTTCAGCTCGCCGCTCAAGTAGGGCTCGATGAAGAGCCAGGCGCAGCCGATGACGGTCGACCCCTGGGCCTTCCAGGTCTGGCCGCTGGTGTAGCTGTGCGCCCTTAGTATGATTTCGGCCTGAGTGGGGTCAGCGGTAACCACCAGTACGTCGGGCTCGAAGGTCATCTTATCCAGCGGCGCGAAGACGACATAGCGGCAGGTGCCCTTGGCTAATCGGGGAATGGGGGGATAGATACGGCGGTTGGCGCGCGCCTCCTTAAAGAGACCCAGCGGACCGCCCAGCTGCCCGCTCTCGAAGACGGGGTTAGGCTCCTCCATGCCCAGCACCAGCGGGCCCACGCACTCGAAGTCCTCCTGGGTGACGTAAAAAGGGGTGCCCTTCTGGGCTTCGGGGAGCATCTCGCAGAGGGCCAGCGTCTTCCCCTCCAGCTTCTTGATTCCCTTGGGCTTGTTGAGCAGGTACTTGATGCCTACGGGGGGCCGCTCGAAGTTAAACTTCTTGAATACGGAAAGGTCAATCATCTCGCCCTCCCTTTAACTGGGGAAGGGGGGATTTGAACCCCCACGCCTTGCGGCACATGATCCTAAATCATGCTCGTCTGCCAATTCCGACACTTCCCCAAGCTAGTTGATAGTTTAGCATATTGATTGACACTATTGTAGTGGTGCCTTTTCTTGACATTGGTTGCCAAATAATCATATTATTATTACTAATGACCCCGAAGAAGCAGAATCTGTGGCATAGGTTATCCCGAGAAGGCAAGGCGCTGGCTATAGTCATCGCGGCCGTGATTGTATTTCTTCTCTTTTTCTCTTTTATACCGGTCATGCGGGTCGAGTACCCGGTTGAAGAGAGCTATCTGGCTACCGATACCTACTACACGCTGGAAAGCTATACCGCAGAGGAAGAATATACCGTCATGGAGCCCTATACCGATATCGAGATTGTATGTGACCTGGAGCCCTGCACGGAGTATGTTCCTTTTGACTATACAATAATCGGTGGCCATGGTTACAACTATTTTACCTTTGATGGCAGTCCCGCTTGCTGGGTTGAGCTGACTATCAAGAACGATGACGAAATAGGCGGCGAGTTCGAAGTAGAATTCCTGATAACATTACAGACTAACCTGAGCACCACCATATCGGCCTCGAAGTATATTGATGCCGGTACCACCAGAACCGTTACCGCCTATTATGGTGAACCCTTAAAGACGCTGTATTCCTTCAGCTACTCCGTCACGGCCCCGCAAAAGGCCGACCTTTCCTACCGTGAGGAAGAGGTTACCAAATACCGAGAGGTCACCAAGTACGGCGAGGTCACCAAGGAAGAATATGTCCCCGTGGAGCTGACGGTGGTAAAGACGCGAACGGTAACCGCCTACAAACGAGTTTCCCTGCTGAGCTATTTGATTAACTACTAGGCTGCCTTCAGTAAGCTAAAGCATTTTCCCCCACCCCCCTTAAGCTATTTAACCATGTGGTATACTGGTAACGGCTGATTCTTTACGCAGATT
>JASFEJ010000055.1:0-8839 GCA_050124895.1 Dehalococcoidia bacterium | reverse complement strand
ACCGGCGCAGTCGCCGACATTATCGCCCACCAGGTCGGCAATGACGGCGGGGTTGCGCGGGTCGTCCTCGGGGATGCCCGACTCTACTTTACCCACCAGGTCGGCGCCCACGTCAGCCGCCTTGGTATAGATACCGCCGCCGAGCTGGGCGAAGAGGGCGACAAAGCTGGCACCGAAGCCGAAGCCGACGATAAGGTGCGGCGCAATATCCGGGTTGCTGTTGCCGCCGTAGGCGAAGAAGATAACGGTTACGCCGATAAGGCTTAAGGCCGTAATCAGAAATCCGGAGACAGCCCCGCCGCGCAAAGCGACGTTGACCGCCTCGGTAAGGCTCTTCTGGGCGGCGGCGGCGCAACGGGCGTTGGACTTCACGGCGATGTACATGCCGATAAATCCAGCCACCCCTGAGCACAGGGCGCCTACCAGAAAGGCGACCCCGGTGCGCCAACCGATATCCAGGGCGCTCATGCCCTCCACCTCAGTACCCCCCAGCACCCCCACCAGAACGCCGATAATAACGGCAATCGCCACCGAATAGATGGCGATGGTGCTGTACTGGCGCTTCAAGAAAGCCCAGGCAGCCTGAAAGATAATATCACCAATTTCCTTCATCTTGGGCGTGCCCATGGAACGCTTAAGCACGTTTCGGGCCAAAAATATGGCGAAGATTACGGTTATGATTCCCGCCGCGGGCACGACCCAAAAAATAGCTGGCATATTGCCTCCTTTCGATGAATATATTTTGGTAAATAGCCGTCAGGATTATACCACAGCAAAGCGGCGGGGCAAAAGGGTTATTCCACTCAAACACTCTAAAGGGCGGGGAGTAAGGGTAGAAACCCCGTAGGGCGTAATTGGGAGCAGGCAATAGACTTAGGTAAGGAGGGAAACCCTCTTGCCCCACCCCATTTTAAATCTTTTCCCGCCCACCGCCCTTTTAATGTATAAAGGGGGCTCCGCCCCCTTAAAAACCCCCAAAATGGGGAGGGGAGGCACGTAACCCAGAAGGAATTCTAGAGGGAGAATCCCCTCTAAGGGTGGGTTGGGGGGGTCACAACAACGTTAGATAACAAAGGTGGGGAAGCGAGGGGAAAACCCCAAAAAACATTGCCTCTTTAAGTTAGCTCTGCTATGCTAAAACATAAAAATGGTGACTAATAACAGCCCCTTCCGCCGCAGCGATTACCTCAAGATTACCGTATTCGGCTTTGCCCTGACCGCCCTCTGGGGCAGTCTGCATACCATCATCCTGCCCACCAGGCTTTTAGACCTGGTGGCAGCGTCGGAAAAGAGCACCTACCTGGGACTGCTCACCTTCGCCGGCCTGATGCTGGCCATCATCGTCCAGCCCATCGCCGGTGCCATCAGCGACCGCTCCGGATTCAGCTGGGGGCGCCGCCGCCCCTTCATCCTGGTGGGCACGTTGGCGGCCGTTCTCTTCCTGGCGGGAATCGGCTGGGCCGGCAGCTTCCTGGCCCTCTTCGCCATCTACTGCCTGCTCCAGACTGCCTCCAATACCGCCCAGGGCCCCTATCAGGCCTTCATTCCCGACCTGGTGCCCCCGGGCAAGCGGGGGCTGGCTTCGGGGGTCAAGGGCTTCCTGGAGATAGCCGGCGGGGTCGCCCTGCTCTATCTCATATCCTTCTTTATGAGCCGCTACTCCGCGGGCGAGGCGCGCTGGCTCTGGCTGGCTCTGGCCGTGCCGGGGGCAGTGCTGCTGGCGGCGATGGTCATCACCATCCTCACCGTCCGGGAAAAACCGGGTACGGGCACAGCTCAACCAACCCTCCTCGCCACCATCTTTCAGAGCTTCAAGATTAAGGTAGGAGAAAACCGCGACTTCATCTGGTTCCTCCTCTCCCGTCTGTTCATTATAATGTCTTTTACCACCCTACAGGCCTTCGCCTTCTATTTCCTGATGGACGTCGTCGGCGTCTCCAACCCCTCCAACGCCACCTTCAAGTTCTTAACACTAGCCGCCGTTGGCATGCTTGTTGTCGCCTATCCGGCGGGTCGGCTCTCGGACCGGGTAGGCCGCCGTCCCATTGCCCTCGCGGCGGGGCTACTCGGCGCCTTGAGCATCGTGCTCATCTATTTAAGCGGGCAAAACCTAACGCTGATAATGCTCTGCAGCGGGCTAGCGGGCATCGCCTTCGGGGCTTTCTTAAGCAGCAACTGGGCTTTAGCCACCGACCTAGTGCCTAGGGGCGAGGAGGCGAGATACCTGGGGCTGACCAACCTGGCCACTGCCGGCGGCGCGGCGCTGGCGCGCCTTATCGGGCCGCTTATCGATTTCGGCAACAGCTGCAGCCCCAACCTGGGCTACTCGTTTATGTTCCTGGCCTGTTTTATCTACTTTATCGTCGGCTCGCTGCTGCTGCTCAAAATCAGGCGGCGCTAGCCGAACCAGCCCAGCACCGTCTCCCAACCCCAGGCCCCGGCCAGTACCAGAAGAATGTACTTTATACTCTTACCCGGCCAGGCTATCAACAAAAACTTCCAGGCCGGGTAGCCGATGGCACCGGCCACCAAGCCGGCGATATCGAAAAGGGGTAAAGGGGCGGCGGCAAAGACGAAGATGGCCCAGCCCCCCCACCGCTTCATCCAGTTCTCCACAAGGGTATAGAGCCGGCCCTTTTTCTTTATCATCCGGCGTCCACCGTAGCCGGCAATAAAACCGGTCATCTCACCGAGAACCCCTCCGGTAGCCCCGATAAACCCCACCAGGATCGGGTTCAGGTTAGGGTCGGCACCAAGGGCAAAGAGCACCACGATGCCGGGCACGGGTAAAATGATGGTAGCGCAGCTAATGAGGCCGACCAGAAAGGCGCCCAGATAGCCGTAGTCGCCGAGCGCGGATACCCTGTCCCGAAGAACGAAGAGGACAACGGTAATAGCTACCGCCAGAAGCACGGTCAGGATAGGGGTGATTCGCTGCCTGAGCCAGTGTACTACAGCCATTAAAGATATTTTAGCACATTAGCCCCGCAGGCGGACCAGGGCGATTATGCCGACAATAAGCCCGGCCAGCCCCAGCAAAGCGGCCACGCCCACCCCGATAAGGGTCAGCGGCAGGGCCGACTTCACCGTAAACGGCTGGCTCAGGTTACCCACCGTCAGCTCGTATGTTGCCTCGGCATCCCGGCTCACCAGGAAGGTCACCGTCTCACCGGCGCCCCCCTCCAGTATCAGGCTCTGGGTGACTGCCACCACCCCGTCCACACTCAAGTCCAAGGAAGCGGTGACCGTCTCTTCAGAGAGGTTAACGGCTTCGACCTGCACCCGGATGTTCTCGTCGGGGGCGGGCTCCAGCGGCTTAATCGTCAGGTTGGAGAGGGCGATGGGGTTGACCGTCAGCTCGGCGCTGGCCCGGCCTATCTCCAGGAGGCCCGTGCTCAGTCCCGCCGCGCTTTTAGTCGCCGAGAGGACGAGGGTCTCGGTGGCGCCAGCGGCTAGCGAAAGCGGCTGTGAGGCCTGGGTGCCGTCGCTCAAATTCAAGGCCGCCGTATAGTCACCCTGGCTGAAGCCGAGGTTAGTCACCTCGGCGCTAAGCTGGAAGCTGTCACCCTCGCCGAGGAAGTAAGGCTCAACCGTCACCTCACCGATGGCAAGGGCGGGGAAGGTGTCGATGCCGGCCTCCCGGCTGGCCTCGTTCAGGTGCTGGGCGGGGATAAAATAGCCCCGCGAATCGCCCTGCCCCCAAGGCAGCAGCCCCAGGCAGTTACCCAGCTCGTCGATAACCGGCCCCCCGCTCAAGCCCCCCCAGGCGGTGCCGTGAAAACGGCGGGCGTCCATTTCGTAGAAACGGGTCGAGCTGCCCAGCAACCCCGTTTCAATGCTGGGCCCCTCCGTACTGATTCCCTCCACCATTGCGTCCGCGGCCTGAAGCATCAGCTCGGAAAAGGTGCCAGGGCGCTGGGAGGGGTCGGCCATTATGGCATCCATCGCCTGCCAGAACTCAAGGGTAAGGTCGATGCCGGCATAGCCGATGACATAGGCGCGGCTGCCCTCCGTCGGCGGCGCCTGCTGCAGCCCGAGGTAGGGGGTGCCGCTCAAGCCCGTCTCCAGGATGGCGATATCCGTCCCCGTGGTGGGGTCTTCGTAGAAGAGGATGTCCTCCACCCGGTGCGCCTCACCCTCGCCGTAGCGATAGACGTAGTCCACCTCCTCGGCAGAGATGGTCAGCTCGCCCTGCACGTAGGCCCACCACACCGTCGAGTAGTAATAGCTATAGAAGCTGCCGAAGTCAACCTTCTCGTACCACCCGTCCTCGAACCAGGCGCCGCCGATATAGTACATGATGGCGGCTTCGGTCAGTTCATCTTCCGACATGTTGACGCAGTGGGCGGCGGTGAAGACATCGCCGTTCTCGTTAGCGAAGAAGCCGCTGCCTAGGCTTACCGGCCCTTTGGCTTCGAAATAATCCCAGCCATCGCTTATCCAGCCGTCAACCCAGGCCATAACCTCGACGGTGGCCTCCTTGGCCATCGTCACCCCGGCCGGGTATTCCTTTTCGGCGCTCAAGGCGGCCGAGGGTGCCAAAATCAATATCAGGGTCAAAAAAAGGCAAACCGGGATTACCAACTTGAGTTTAGCCACGGCGGAACCTCCGGGTATTCATCCTTCTTTTTTGCAGACTACAATAAAGCCTGGTCCCTGTCAACAAAAGGGCTGTTGTTGACACGAGGTCGTCTCTGCTATACTTTAGTGACGTGCCCCCATCGTCTAGAGGCCTAGGACGGCGGCCTTTCAAGCCGTAAACAGCGATTCGAATTCGCTTGGGGGCACCAAACTGTCGTCCGAGGTGCGGCCATGATGATAACCATAGAATGCCCCAAATGTGGTACCGCGGGTAGCCAGTCCCTGCTCAAACCGGACTACGAAGGCCCCTACCGCTGCTGGAAATGCCGGGAGCTCTTCACCATCACCATAGTCAACAACGAGGTAAAGGGCTTTGAGCCCCTAACCGAGGAAGAGTTCCAGAAGATACAGGAAGCGGAAGCGCTCAAGGCCAAGTTCCAGCAGAAGCGGGACTAGGACCTGCCCTGGCGGGACTAAAACCTGCCCTTCAGCTTCTGGTAGGTGTCGGCCAGGGCCTGGGGTATTACCCTGACGTCATCTATCACCGGCATGAAGTTGGTATCCCCACCCCAGCGCGGCACGACATGGGTGTGAATGTGGTCGGCGACGCCGGCCCCCGCCATCCGACCCAGGTTCATGCCGACATTGAAGCCCGCGGGCTTAAAAACCTCTCTTAAGACCCCCAGGCTTTTTCTCACCAGCTCGTAGTGCTCCAGGAGCTCTTCTTCAGTCAGCTTCTCCGGGCTGTCAATGTGGCGGTAGGGAGCGACCATAATGTGCCCCGGGTTGTAGGGGTAGCTGTTGAGGACGATGAAGTTATGCTTACCCCGGTGCAGTATGTAGTTCTCGGTGTCTTGGTTCTCCTTGGGCTTGTCACAGAGGAAGCAGCCCTCAGCTTCAGCCTGCTCGATGTATCTTATCCGCCACGGTGCCCAGATGTGCTCCATTTCACTCTCCTTATCGCGATTAGTGCTATTTTAGTCGGCAATCTCCCCGTTTTCAACTGTTTAGCACCACCCCACCACGAATTTTATCTATTCCCACCCACCACCCTTTAAGGTAAAGAGGGGCTGCGCCCCTCTTAAACACACCCCAAATTGGGGTGGGGAGGCACGTAACCCAGAAGGAATTCTAGAGGGAGAATCCCCTCTAAGGGTGGGTAGGGCGGGACAACATGACCTTCGCAAAACAGGGTGGGGTAGGTGTGATAAAAAGCCCCACCGATTGTAAAAACCAAAGCTATCGTCTATAGTAATATGGCTATATCAAAAGCGAAGGAGGGAAGGCTCTATGAGCGAAGACCCCCAGTGCGCCAAGTGCACCAAAGTCGTCTGCGACAGCAAAGCATATCTTAAAGGCCCCGAAAACTGCCCGACCAAGACTAAAAAGGACGTCATCCAGAAAGCGCTCAACGAATACGACAAACCCGAAATCAGGGAGTTCGCCCGTCAGGCGTCCATCCAGGAAGCCGAGTGCTACCTGAAGCTGCCCGAAGGGCTGACCGCGCGCTATCCACGCGTGGAAGAGATTATCCAATTCGCCAAAAAGATGGGCTATAAAAAGCTGGGCATCGCCTCCTGCCTGGGCTTAAAGGACGAAGCCGAGATACTCACCGAAATCCTGGAAAACCGCGGCTTTGAGGTCGTCTCCGTCTGCTGCAAGACGGGCGGCATCCCCAAAGATAGAATCGGCCTAACGACCGAGCAAAAGATAAAAGGGCCCGATGACTTCGAGGCGATGTGCAACCCCATCGCTCAGGCCGAAATCCTCAACGACGCCGGCACCGACCTCAACATCGTGGCCGGGCTTTGCGTGGGGCACGATTCGCTCTTCTTTAAGTACGCCAAGGCTCCCGTCACCGTGCTGGTGGCTAAGGACCGGGTCTTCGGCCACAACCCGGCGATGGGCTTATACCTGGCTCACTCCCCCTATTACCGCAAGCTGCTGCGAAAAGAGTAGGAGCCCTGAATTAGGAGAAAAAATATTGGCCTACCCCGACGAGATACTCTACCAGGTAACCCGCCCCGCCCGCTACACCGGCGGCGAGTGGAACGCCATTACCAAAGACTGGGCAAAGGCGGCGCTGAAGTTCGCCCTGGCCTACCCCGATGTCTACGAAGTGGGCATGTCCAACATGGCGCTGCCCATCATCTACGAAATCTTAAACAATCAGGCCGACGTCCTCGCCGAGAGGGTCTTCGCCCCCTGGGTGGATATGGCCGCCGCCCTGCGGGCGGCGGATAAGCCTTTACTCAGCCTCGAGTCGAAAAGGCCGCTGAAGGACTTTGACGTTATCGGCTTCTCGCTGGACTACGAGCTGACCTATACCAACGCCCTGAATATTCTCGACCTGGGGGGAATACCCGTCCTGGCTAAAGACAGGAGCGACGGCCACCCCATCGTCATCGCCGGCGGCTCCTGCTGCCTCAACCCCGAGCCCATGGCCGATTTTATAGATTTCTTCGTTATCGGCGACTGTGAAGAAGCCCTGCCCGGATTGCTCGATATTTTCCGGGAGTGGAAACAGGGAAAAGCCACCCGAAAGGAGCTTTTGAAAAAGGTGGCCAACGTCCCCGGCATCTATGTCCCCGGCTTTTATAAAGCCGGGTACGAAGCCGACGGCCTGTTTAAGAGTATTACGCCGACTGAGGCTGAAGCCAAGCCGGTTATTCAGCGGCGCTTCGTCGACAAGCTGCCGCCCCCGGTCACCCGCCCCATCGTCCCCTATATTGAGGTCGTCCACGACCGGGGGGCGGTGGAGATTCAGCGGGGCTGCACCCGCGGCTGCCGCTTCTGCCAGGCGGGTATTTTATATCGCCCCCTGCGCCAGCGTCCCCAGTCCGAGATTATCCGGGCGGTGGGGGAGCTTATATCCAACTGCGGCTACGACGAGGTCTCGCTGGTATCATTGAGCACCAGCGACTACCCCAAGATTGAGGAGCTGGTGGCCAGCCTGGCGCGCCAATACAAGAACCTGGCCCTCTCCCTGCCCAGCCTGCGTATCGACAGCTTCTCGCTGAAACTGCTGGAATCGCTGCCCAAACGCCGCAAGACCGGTCTCACCTTCGCCCCCGAGGCGGGCAGCGAAAGGCTGCGCCGGGTCATCAACAAGGGCACCACCGAGGAGAAGATACTGGCCACGGCGGCGGCCGCTTTCTCTCGCGGCTGGCGCAGCCTTAAGCTCTATTTCATGCTCGGTCTACCCGGCGAGACCATGGAGGATATCGAGCAAATCGTCGAGCTGGTGGCTAAAATCCGCGCTACCGGAAAGGGGACAAAGGGGGGCATGCCCCAGGTCAGAATCAGCCTCTCCACCTTTATCCCCAAGCCCCACACCCCCTTTCAGTGGGTGGCTCAGGACAGCGCCGACAGCCTGAACGCCAAGCACGAGGTGCTTAAAAGCGGCCTGCGCCGCAAGGGCAGCCGTATCTCCTGGCGCGACCCCGAGGTCAGCCTGCTCGAGGCGGCGCTGTCGCGGGGCGACAGACGCATGGGCCAGGTTATCTACGATGCCTGGAAAGCGGGCTCGACCTTCGACGCCTGGGACGAGAGGTTTAACTACCAGAACTGGCTCAACGCCTTTAAGAGAAACAAACTGGAGCCGGAATTTTACGCGCAGAGGGAACGTTCCCTGGACGAAATTTTGCCCTGGTCGCACATCGACCCCGGGATAACCAGCGCCTTCCTGAAAAAGGAATACCAGCGCGCCCTTAAGGGCACCGAGACCCCCGACTGCCACTACAACGCCTGCAATGCCTGCGGGCTGGAGCGAATAAGCGCCGACTGCAAGCGGAAGCTAGGCGGTTGAGCCGCCGTCGACCAGGGAGGGGGACGCTACTTTTTCTCCTTATCGAAAGCGGCGATAGCCACCACGCTGTCGCCGGGGTCTAGCCTCATCAGCTTCACCCCCTGGGTGCTCCGCCCCTGAACGGAGATACCCTGCTTGGGGTCTTTCTCCTTGACCGGGGTCTGGATGACGATGCCCTCGGCCGATACAATCATTACCTGCTGGGCGAGCGAGACCACCTCGGCGGCGGCCACCTTGCCCGCCTTATCCACCAGCTTAAAGGTCCTCACCCCACCCCCGGCGCGGTGCTGCTGGGGATAGGCGTCCACCGGGGTGAGCTTGCCAAACCCGCCGCTGGTGGTCACCAGCACGTAGCCGTCGGGCTGCATAACGTCCATGGCCACTACCTGGTCGGAAGCGCTTAAGCGGATGCCGCGCACCCCGCCGCTGGTACGGGAAGCGTCCCGCAGC
>JASFEJ010000054.1:0-8917 GCA_050124895.1 Dehalococcoidia bacterium | reverse complement strand
ACGGAGTCGACCTCGTACAGCACCTGCAGGGCTATAACCCTGGCTTTACGCCGTAATCCCATTGTCTCTCTCTAAAACCAACCAAATATTATAAGCGCCCAGTTTTAAATGTGCAACTTGCGGAATGTTAAGCGACCCGGGACGACGGGTCACATTCCCCCGTCAACCCCCAGCACCTGTCCGGTGATATAACTCGCCCCCTCGGAAGCGAGGAAGGCGACGGCTTCGGCCACATCGCGGGGGGTGCCGAGCTCGCCCATCGGGATTAGCTTCATCAGCTCCTGGCGCCAGTCTTCCTTCAGCCCCCGCGTCATTTCGGTATCGATAAAGCCGGGGGCGACGGCGTTGACGGTGACGCCGTGAGAAGCTACCTCTTTAGACACGGCGCGGGTAAAGCCGATAACGCCCGCCTTGGCCGCGGCGTAGTTGGCCTGTCCCTTGTTGCCGATAATGCCGACGATGCTGGAGATATTGATAATACGACCCCAGCGCTGCTTGGCCATCGGCCTCAAGACGGCCTTGGTGCAGAGAAAGACGCTCTTCAAGTCGATGGCCAGCACCTTGTCCCAGTCCTCTTCCGACATTCGGAGTAGTAACTGGTCGCGGGCGATGCCGGCGTTATTGACCAGTATATCAACGCGCTTGTAGGCGGAAAGCGTTTCCTCAACCAGGCGGTCGACATCCTTGCCCTTACTCACGTCGGCCATGACCTGGAGGCACTCCACACCCATGGTCTTGATTTCCTGGGCCACCCCTTCCACCCGCTTGGCGTCGCCGACATCGTTGAGCACTACCCTGACCCCGGACTCGGCCAATTTAAGGGCGATGACCCGCCCGATGCCCTGGCCGCTGCCGGTTACTATAGCTACCCTGCTAGAAATATCCATTTTAACCTCGCTCCCTAATCGACGCTGAAATTTCTGACCGCTTCGGCGTCGCCGATATTAAGGATTTTAACACCTCTGTCAATACGTTTGATTAAGCCCGCCAGCACCTTACCCGGCCCGATTTCGATAAAGGCGGCCACGCCCTGGCCAATCATGTATTCCACCGAGCGCTGCCACTGGACGCAGTTGCAGAGCTGGTTGAGCAATTCTTCCTTGACCGCCTGGGCGGTGGTGAGGGGCTGGGCGGTGGTATTACCGATGATGGGGGTGGTGGGGTCTTTAAAGTCGAGCTTGGCGATGACTTCAGCCATGCCGTCGACGGCGGGCTGCATCAGAGCGGTGTGAAAGGAGCCGCTTACCTGCAAAGGGATGGCACGGTGCGCCCCACGCTCTTTAGTCAGCTCCACGGCCTGGCTCAGGTTCTCTTCGGCGCCGCTGATGACTATCTGCCCGGGGCAGTTGATGTTGGCCACCTTGGCGCCGGTTTCAGCGCAAAGCTCGGCAAGCGGCGCTTCGTCGAGACCGATTATAGCCGCCATGCCGCCGGGGGTTATCTGCCCGGCCTCGTGCATCAGCCGCCCTCTTTCCCGCGACAGATAGACGGTGTCGGCAAAATCGAGCACGCCCGCCGCCGCCAGCGCCGTGTATTCGCCTAAGCTGTGGCCGGCGACAAAGCTGGCCGGTGGCAAACCGACGCCCGCTTCTCGACTGGCCTCCAGGCAGGCAAAGCTGGCGGTGACTATGGCCGGCTGGGCGTTAATCGTCTGACGCAGCTCGTCCTCGGGACCGTCGAAGCAGAGGCGGGAAAGGGAAAAGCCCAGGGCTTCGTCGGCCTGGTCAAAGACGGTCTTAGCCGCATCAAAGTCCTGGTAGAGGTCGCGCCCCATGCCTACCCACTGAGAGCCCTGACCGGGAAAGACGTAGGCTAGCTTAACTAACTCAGCCATAGCATCCTTTCTCTAAATATCTAAAAGACAGGTTTAGGCCGCGGGTTTCTTCTTCGGGGTTTTGACCTCGACGACATCCCGACCAGCATAGCTGCCGCAGGTGGGACAGGCATGGTGAGGCAGCTTGGGACTATGGCACTGGGGGCACTCTTCCAGGGCAGGGGGTTTGGCGGCAAAGTGGCTGCGCCTCTTGCCCTGGCGCGCCTTAGCGTATCTTCTCTTCGGTAAAGCTCCCATAGTTATCGCGTTCCTTTCTCTCGGCTCGAGACCGTCACTGGCTCAAGCCGATTTCCTTCAGCTTGGCCCAACGCGGGTCGGCCTCCGCTGGCGGGCACTGGCACTCCCCCAGGTTAAGGTCCTGCCCGCAAAGGGGACACAAGCCAGCGCAGTCCTGGCGGCAGAGGGGCTTCATCGGAACCGCCAGCAGCGCGTACTGGTGCACGGCCTCGGTTAAATCGAGCTCGTGGTTATCGTCGATGGTAAAGCAGCCGACTTCATCGGGGACAGGCAGCGGTGCGCCGCTGACCACGTCCACGGTGGGGAAGTATTCCTCTTCGATTTTAAAGTTTAGCGGGCACGGAAACGGCTTAAGACAGCGGCTGCAGGTCAGTTCGACCTCGGTATTGAGCACGCCTTTGACCAGTATACCGCGGTCGGTACGCGTCAGGGTCACCTTGCCCTGAAGCCGGCTTTCGTTGCCGTAACCGGTGACATCCACGACTAGGTCGATATCGTACTCTTTTACCGTGCCGATGGCCGACCTGAGTTGTTGAGCTACATTGATTTGCATTTTTAAACCCTATAATTATAAGCCAGCTATACTGGCTACTGTCAAGCTGAATGCCACCACCCCACCTTGTTTGGCGTACGTTTTGATGTCCCACCCCACCCACCCAACAGAAGTCTTTCTAAGAGGGGGTTTCACCCCCTCTTAAACACCCCAATAAGAGATATATAAGGGTCTAATCCCTTATAGGGTGGGTAGCGAGGGGCAAAAAAAGACCCCGGAAGTTATCCACCCCCAGGGTCTTAAAAAGCGCTAAATATTGAATATATTCTTCTTGCGCAGCTTAAAGGCAATCTCGCCCCTCAGCACCTGGTTGGAGCCCTCGTATATCTGGGTAATCTTGGCGTCGCGGAACATCTTCTCGATGGGGTAATCGCGCATATAGCCCACGCCGCCGAAAATCTGCATGGCGTCGGTGGTCACCATCATGGCCGTGTCCGAGGCGAAGACCTTGCACATAGCCGATTCCTTGGTAAAGTCCTTGGCGCCGCCGTCTATCATGCGGGCGGTGGAATAGACCAGCGCCCGGGCCGCTTCGACACGCATGGCCATCTCGGCCAGCATCTGCTGGACCGCCTGCTGGGCGTAGATGGGGTGGCCGAACTGGACGCGCTGCTTGGCGTAGTCAACAGCCGCCTCCAACGCCCCCTGCGCCAGCCCCATGGCCTGGGCGCCCAGTCCGGGGCGGGAACGATCCAGTAGTTTCATGGTCAGGATAAAGCCTATCCCCTCCTTGCCGATGATGTTCTCGGCGGGGATGAAGCAGTCCTCGAAGACCAGCTCTCGGGTCGAGGAAGCGCGTATGCCCAGCTTCTTTTCCTTCCGGCCGAAGGTAAAGCCGGGGGTGCCTTTATCAACGATGAAAGCGCTGGCGCCGCGGGGGCCCTTCTCCTTATCGGTCAGGGCAATAATGGTATAGACCTCGGCGTCTTCGCCGTTGGTGATGAACTGCTTGGTGCCGTTAAGGATGTAGCCGCCCTTGGTGGGCGTGGCCGTCGTCTTGAGGCCGCCGGGGTCGCTGCCGGCGTCGGCTTCGGTCAGACCGAAGGCGGCCAGCTTGCGGCCGCTGGCGATATCGGGCAGGTATTTCTGGCGCTGCTCGTCGGTGCCGTACTCAAGCAAAGTGAATGTCCCCAGGCCGCTGGCGGCATAGCTGACGGCCACACCGCTGCAAACCCGGCTCAGCTCCTCCACCACCAGGCAGAGGTCGAGCAGGCCGCCACCCAGCCCACCGTACTCCTCGGATATATAAACGCCGAAAAGCCCGGCGTCGGCCAGGATTTTCATTATTTCCCAGGGGAATTTCTCTTGCTCATCAAGCGCCGCCCGCACCGGCAGCACCTGTTCCTCGGCGATGGTTCGGGTTAGCTTTTTGATTTCCTTCTGTTGCTCGGTTAAGAAATAGTCCAAGACAGTCCTCCCGAACGAATTTTCGAAGATTGAAATTGTGCTTATTATAAGCCGAGCTAACTACCCAATGTCAAGGCGGGGAAAACCTTGACACCTTGCCACCAATAAAGGTATATGTATATATTGGAATATCCCCCCGATTCACCCGACCAAAGCACGGCGAGGAGGTGACTCAATGCAAGCCAAGGCTTTTGTGCTGATTGAAACGGCGGTGGGCAGGAATAAGGACGTAGCCAATGCCCTGAAAAAGCTCAAAGGGGTGAAGTCGGTTGATGTCGTAACCGGTCCTTATGATATAATCGCCATAATGGAGGGCGAAAGCCTGAACGACATCGGCGACCTGGTTACCGGTAACATTCACCCCATCGCTGGCATCTCCCGGACCGTTACCTGTCTGTCCATAAAGGGGGACTAAAACCCCTACTAATATTTCAGTAAATCTATAGACCAAGCCTAGAAAGGGAGAACCGAACCATGGACTTTAGACTGAGTAAGGAGCAGGAAAAATTCAGGCAGGAGATTCGCGACTTTCTGGAGGCCGAGATAAGGCAGGGGCTCTGGGAGCCCAGCTGCGACGCCTGGATAATGGGGCACGACCCCGAGTTCACCAAGCGGGTGGCCCAGAAGGGCTGGATTGGGCTGACCTGGCCTAAGGAATACGGGGGGCAGGGGCGCTCTTACATCGACCGCCTTATCCTGACCGAGGAGATGCTACGCTACGGCGCGCCCGCCGCCTGCCACTGGTTCGCCGACCGACAAATCGGCGGCGCCATCGTCCACTACGGCACCGATGAGCAAAAGAAGGAACTGCTGCCCATGATTCTGCGCGGGGAGGCCTACGTGGGGCTGGGCATGAGCGAGCCCGATGCCGGCAGCGACCTGGCTTCGCTGAAGACGAAAGCCACCGAGGACGGCGAGGAGTTCATCATCGACGGCCAGAAGACCTGGACCAGCGGCGGCAGCCACATGAACTGGATATACCTGGTGGCGCGCACCGACCCCGATGCCCCCAAGCACAAGGGCATCAGCGAGTTTTTCTTCCGTACCGATTTGCCCGGGGTAAACGTGGTGCCCATCCACGATATCACCGGCGGCGTGCACTTCAACGAGGTCTTCTTCGAGAACGTGCGCATCCCCAAGACCAGCCTCATCGGCGTCAGGAACAAGGGCTTTTATCAGATTCTGAACCAGCTCGATTACGAAAGAAGCGGCATGGAGAGACTGATGGCCAACTATCCTCTCTTCGAGGCGCTAATCCAGTACGTCAAGGAGACCAAGCGCCACGGGCAACCGCTGTCAAAGGATCCGCTGATTCGCGCTAAAATAGCGCAACTAAAGATTGAGCTCGAAATCGGGCGGCAGCACATGTACCGGGTGGCTATGGTTATGGACGAAGGCAGAGCCCCCAACTGGGAGTCTTCGATGTCCAAAGCCTACGGCACCGCCTTCGAGCAGCGCTTGGCCGGCGCCGCCATCGAGATTACGGGGCTCTACGGACAGCTTTCGCCGGAATCGAAGTGGGCGCCGATTAAGGGCATGGCCTACCATTCCTATCTGTCCTCCAAGGGCTACAGCCTGCAGGCGGGCAGCTCTGAAGTCTTAAAGAACATACTGGCGCAAAGGAAGCTGGAGCTACCCAGCCAGTAGCCATCGTTTAGTTGATTTTATTAGGAGGCAAGGAAATGCAGTTAGCTCTCTCTGAAGAACAGGAAATGTTAAGGACCATGGCGCGCGACTTCCTGACCGACAAGCTGCCCAAGGCAACGGTCAAGGAGATGGAAGAAAGCGAGGCGGGCTATTCGCCGGAGCTGTGGAAAGAGATGGCGGGGCTGGGTTGGATGGGATTAGCCTTCCCCGAAAAATACGGCGGCAGCGACATGAACTTCCTCGATTTAGCCATACTAATCGAGGAGATGGGGCGGGCCTGCCTGCCCGGGCCCTATTTGTCCTCGGTGGTCTTGAGCGGTTTCACCATTCTCGATATCGGCAGCGAGGAGCAGAAAGCGGAATACCTGCCCAAGATAGCCAGCGGTGAGAAGATATTCACTTTAGCCTTGACCGAGCCCAGCGCTAGCTACGACGCCGACGGCATCGAGACCAAGGCCGTGGCCGAGGGCGACAACTACGTCATCAGCGGCACCAAGCTCTTCGTCCCCGACGCCAACGTCGCCGATTACATGCTGGTGGTAGCCAAGACCGACCAGGGCTTCACCCTGTTTATCGTCGACGCCAAGAGCCAGGGTATTAGCCACACGGTATTGAAGACCATCGCCGAGGACAAGCTCTGCGAGGTGGTCTTCGACAAGGTCAAAGTGCCCAAGACCAACATATTGGGCGAGGCGGACAAGGGCTGGGCCGAGGTCGAGAAGATAATCCAGCGGGCGGCGGTGGCCAAATGCTGCGAGATGGTGGGCTGCATTCAGCAGGCGCTGGACATGACCGTGGAATACGCCAAGGACAGAAAGCAGTACGGGCGACCCATCGGCAGCTTCCAGGTTATCCAGCACTATTGCGCCGACATGGCCATCGACGTTGAAGGCACGCGGCTTTCGGCCTATAAAGCCGCCTGGACGTTGAGCGAGGGCCTGCCCTGCACGGAGGAGGTCGCCATCGCCAAGACCTGGGCGGGTGAAGCCTGCCAGCGGGTGATGGCTTTAGCCCACCAGATTCACGGGGCTATCGGCGTGACCATAGACCACGACCTGCAGTATTACACCAGGCGAGCCAAGGCGGCCGAGGTCAGCTTCGGCGACGCCAAGTTCTACCACGAGGTGGTGGCCAAGGAGATGGGGCTCTAGCCTAGAGCTTCTTTAGTCTACCTAGGACTTCTTCGATGGTCGCCTCGGCAGTAGAGGCGCCCGAGGTTACCCCTATATTCTCTTTGCCCTTAAACCACTCGGGGTTGATGTCTTCGGCCGTTTCCACCAGATGGGTTTCGGTAACCGCCGCGCAAAGCTCGGCCAGTCGGTTGGTGTTGGCGCTACCCCTGCCCCCGATGACCAGCATCAGGTCAACCCTATCCGCCAGCTCTAACGCTTGAGCCTGCCGTTTTCTGAGGTCATGGCAGATGGTATCGATAATGCGCAGCTCGGAGTCGCGGCTAAAAGCGCCGTCAATGAGCTTTTTGACGAAATCTACGAAGTCAGCAGGTATCTGGGTGGTCTGGGAGAGGACGCCGATACGACGAGGCAGAGGCTCTAATTTAAAGATATCCTTCTCGTCCAGCGTAGCCACCCCCTTCCCCTCCGCCCAGCCCAGGACGCCCTTAACCTCGGTGTGGTCGGCGTCGCCGTAGATAACCACCAGGAAACCGGCTTGAGCCAGTCTGCGGGCGGCGGTCTGCAGGCGGTGGACGAAGGGACAGGTGGTATCGACGATATCGATTTTCCGCGCCTTAATTTTATCTTCCAATTCGGGGGCGACACCGTGGGAACTGATAGCCACCGCCTTGCCCTCGATGTCTTCAATATCTTTGGCCACCCTGACGCCGATGCCGGCCAATTTCTGCAATACCTGCTGGTTATGCACCACCGCCCCTAACGTTTCCACCCCACCCCGCTCTTTAGAAACCTTCTCCAAGATGTCGACGGCGCGCTTGACGCCGAAGCAAAAGCCTATCTCTTTAGTCTTTTCAATCTTCACTTCGCCTTCTCTCCATAGACCCCCCGGTATTCGGGAGGAAGAAGCTCGGCAACGCGCCGCATAATAAGCTCGGTATTCCCCGCCAGCTCTTCTTTGGTAAGTTTGCCGCCCGCTCCGGGCAGCGAGAAGGGCTTACCGATATTAATGGTGATTCTGGGGCGGCGAAAGAGCCACGCCCCTTTAAGCCTTTCCGTGCCATGGATGCCCACGGGAAGGATGAGCACACTATGGCGGCTGGCGATTAGAGCCGAGCCGGGGAAAGCCGGCTGGAGCTGGGCCTTGGGGCTCCGCGTCGCCTCGGGGAACATCACCAGCGCCTTACCCTCGGCCAAAACTTTCTGCGACTGGCGTATCGCCTTTCTGTCCAGCCGCCCTCGGTGCACCGGGAAGGCGCCCAAGCTTTTCAGGAACCAAGCTAAAAGGCGGTAGCGGAAGAGTTCTTCCTTGGCCATAAAGACGACCGGCCGTCCCAGCTTAGCGCCAACCAGGGGCGGGTCGTTGAAATTGAGGTGGTTAGCCACCACCAGCAGCCCGCCTTTAGCGGGGACATTTTTCTTACCCTTGACCTGCAAACGGGTGAAGAGCCAAAAGAACGCCCCGACTAGCACCTTGCCGATACAATACCAAAACAAGCCGATAACTCCAATAATATGTCAATCAATTATAACCCTGACCAGAGGCAAAGACAACGCCCCTAGTCGTTTTCCCCTCCCCACCGCATTTAGCGTACGTTGTTGTGACCCACCCTGCCCACCCTTAGAGGGGATTCTCCCTCTAGAATTCCTTCTGGGTAACGGCCACTCCACTCCACCTTTCGGGGGTTTGAAAGGGGGCGAAGCCCCCTTTTTCATTAAAGGGCGGCGGGTGGGAAAAGATTAAAACTGGGGCGAGATACTCTCCAAGTCAAGGAGTTTACTCATTAGGGCGGGCTGGGTTGGGACGAAGAACCAACGTTCGCCAAGGTGGGGTGGTGAGAAAGGGAGAAAAATCCCCCTTTGAAAAAAAGAAAACTAGGTGGAAAAGCCTTGATTATCCCTGTTTTTTGCTTCATAATAGCCAGACAGAACTATGAAACTAACCATCGGCAAACTGCGGGGCTTACAGGAACTGGCTAACCACGACGGCATCTTCAACATGTGCGCTATGGACCACCGCCGTTCCATGATGCGCATAATGGAGGGTGGACACGTCGTCGAGGGGAGCACCGGGTATGAGGAAATGTCCCAGCGCAAGCTGGAGCTCTG
>JASFEJ010000053.1:0-9024 GCA_050124895.1 Dehalococcoidia bacterium | reverse complement strand
GCAGGCGACAATGGTTACCGGCGCCACCCTCATCGCCTCGGTGGCGCGGTTGGGCATGGGCCCGCCCACGCCGAAACCGGTATCGGCCAGGCGGTGTATGGTATCGACGTCCCGCACCACGATAAACCGCCAGCACTGGGTATTCGCCCAGGAAGGCGCCTGCCTAGCGGCTTCCAGCACCTTCTCGACCTTCTCGTCTTCCACCGGCGTGGACTTAAACTTACGGATACTTCGCCTCTTATTGATAGCATCAAACAGTTCCATAGCTAAACTTCCTTCTAGTCCTAGTCTTCTTCCCAGGCGTCCCGGCCGATAAGGGCTACGAAACGGCAGCCGCCCAGGTTGCGAATGGTCGTTTTCTTAGCGCCCTTGGTGACCTGACAAAGCTCCTGGATATGGCGAGAGCCCACGGGGACCACCATCCTCCCCCCCGTCTTCAGTTGCGACAAGAGCACGGGGGGCACCTTGGGGGCGGCAGCGGTAACCATTATGGCGTCGTAGGGCGCTCCCCGCTGCCAGCCCAGCGTACCCTCCGCCCGGTGTACCTCGACATTGTTACAGCCCAGCTCATCCAGTAACTTTTTGGCCCTGTCAGCCAGGGCCTCAACCCGCTCGGTGGTAACCACCAGACGGGCCAAACGGGCCAGGATAGCCGCCTGGTAGCCGCTGCCGGTGCCCACCTCCAGCACCTTCTCTCCCCCTTTGAGCTCCAAAGCCTCGGTCATAAGGGCGATGATAAAGGGCTGTGAAATCGTCTGGTCGTAACCGATGGGCAGGGGTCTATCCTGATAAGCCAGGTGTCGGCTCTCTTGGGGCACGAAATGCTCGCGGGGTATGGAGCGCATGGCCGCCAGTACCCTCTTATCTTTGACCTCGGTGCTGAGGTTATCGATTAACTCAGCCCTGGCGACCTCAAAATCCAAGTCCATAGAGACACCCGCTCGGAGCGCTAGTCCAAAATCAAAGGCAAAACGAAATAGGCCGCTATCAGCAGAGCCACCATAAGTCCCCCCACCATCCCGATCCGCTTCAATTCCCCGGATACGTTGGAGGGTGCTGACTGAACTGCCGCCTTGGCAGCGGGCGCTTTGGCAACCGCGGGCGCACTGGTAGCCGCTGGTGTCGCTTTCGACACCGGCGCGGCTGATTGAACTACCGGGGCGACCCTTTTTCTCTGGCTGCGGGAAAGTCTTCGGCCCCGCCTTCTCGATTTGCCTGACATATCAAACTCCTATTTAGCTCTGGGGTGAGATTTCTCGTAAGCGCGACGGACGTGCTCGGTGGTGAGGTGGGTATAAACTTGTGTGGTGGAGATGTTGGCGTGCCCGAGAAGCTCCTGCACCGACCTCAGGTCGGCACCGCCTCCCAGCATGTGGGTGGCAAAGCTGTGCCGCAGGGTGTGGGGGGTAATCTCCTTCCCCAGCTCGGCGTCTTTGGCGTAACCCTTAAGTATCTGCCACAAGCCCTGCCGGGTCAGCCTCTCGCCGCGGCGGTTGAGGAAGACCGCCTTTGCGTCACCACCCCGCCCCAGTTTCGGGCGCACCTCGCTCAAATAGTCCTTCACCGCCTTAACCGCCCGTTCGTGGATGGGGATAATCCGCTCTTTATGCCCCTTGCCGAAGCAGCGCACGTAGCCTTCACCAGTATCCAGGTCGGCCAGGTTCAGGGATACCAGCTCGCTGACCCTCATTCCGGTGGCGTAAAGCAGCTCCAGCATGGCCTTATCCCGCTTGGCTTCGGGGGTATTCGACTTGGTCGGTTGTTCTAAGAGTTTGTGCACCTGAGCGATGGAAATCGGCTTGGGCAGCGACTTGCCCACCTTGGAGGAAGCCACCCCCTCGGTGGGGTTATCCTTCATCATCCCCTCGGCGACCATGAAGCCGAAGAAAGACTTGACGGCGGCCACCTTGCGGGCGACGGTGGCGGCGGCATAGCCCCGGCCTTTGAGGTCGAGCAGGTAGCTCATCATCGCCTGGCGGTCGAAAGCCGCCCAGGGCGGTATGGTACCCCGCCTGGAGGCCTCTTCCTCGACGTAGCTGGCCAGCTGATGCAGGTCGTTGCGATAGGCGGCTATGGTGTTGGCCGAAAAGCCCTTCTCCACCGCCAGATAGTCCAGAAAATTGTCAACCGCTTCTTTCACCGCTCTCCCTCGTTAGCCTGTTATCGTATTATGTATTTTAACATAACTCAACCGAAAATTCAGCCCCCACTCCGCTTTGCCCTATTCACAGGCTATGCTAAAATAAAGCTAAATGACAGCCAATCTAGTTAGCGAGCAAATAAGGGGGCTACCCACCACTCCCGGCGTCTACCTCTTCAAAGACGCCGAGGGTACTATAATCTATGTGGGCAAGGCAGCCAGCCTGCGCCACCGAGTGGGCTCCTACTTCGGCTCGGGACAGAAGTTGACACCCAAGATTCGGCGCTTGGTGAGCCAGATAGCCGACCTGGAACACTTCGTCACCGCCTCGGAGCAGGAAGCGCTGATACTGGAGCTGAACCTTATCAAGCAGCACCACCCCCGCTACAACGTAAGCCTCAAGGACGATAAGACTTTCCCCTACCTAAAGATAGACCATGGCGAGGAGTGGCCCCGGGTGCACATCACCCGCACCCTAAAAGCTAACGGCGGGCGCTATTTCGGCCCCTTCGCCAGCGCCAAATCGATAAAGCAGACGCTGAAGCTACTCAAGGGCATCTTCCCCTTCCGCTCCTGCACCCGGCAGATTACCGGCAACGACCCCCGCCCCTGCCTGGAATACGACATCGGCCACTGCTTGGCCCCCTGCATCGGTAAGACCGACCGTCGGGAATACGACGAGGTCATCAGGCAGCTCATCCTCTTCATGGAGGGCAAGCAGGAGAAAGTGGTCAGGCAGCTTGAGGACAGCATGAATAAGGCGGCGGAAAGGATGGACTTCGAACGAGCCGCCCGCCTGCGCGACCAGATTCAGGCGGTGGAGGCGGTGGTCGAGGGGCAGCGCATCGCCGCCAAGACGAAGGGCGAGCAGGACGTCATCGCTTTCAGCGCCGAGCGGGACCGGGCCTACGTCCAGGTGTTCTTTATCCGCAACGGCCAGCTCATCGGCCGCGAGAGCTTTGTCCTGCAGGGCACCCGCTACGAAGAGCCTTCGAGGATTATGTCAAGTTTTATCCAGCAGTTCTACGCCTTTGCCCCCCACATCCCTCCCCTCCTTTTGCTCCAGCACCCGGTAGAGGACAAGGACACCCTGCAGCCATGGCTTTCGGATAGACGGGGCGGTACCGTTAAGATTCAGGTGCCACAGCGGGGCAGCAAGAAGCAGCTGGTTGACATCGTGGCGCAGAATGCAAAACAAGGTTTGGAACAGCTCAAGATAAAGCAGCTGGCGGCGCCTAAAGTCCTGGCGGCGGCATTGGAGGAGATTAAGGAAGCGCTTAAACTCCCCAAGTCACCCAAGCGCATCGAGGGCTACGATATCTCCGACATTCAGGGGATGGCCGCCGTGGGCAGCCTAGTCGTCTTCGAAAAGGGCAAGCCCAAGCCGGCGCACTATCGGCGCTTTAAGATAAAGACGATTCGCGGCGCCGACGACTACGCCATGCTCAGCGAGGTCCTGAAAAGGCGCTTCAAGCGGGCGGAGGCCGCCACGGGAAGCTGGGCCATAAAGCCAGACCTGGTACTCATTGACGGCGGCAAGGGGCAGCTCAACGCCGCCGTCGCCACCATGCGAGAGATGGGGGCGGGGAACATACCCGCTGTGGGTTTAGCCAAGGAAAACGAGGAGCTTTTCGTTGTCGGTAGGGCCAAACCCGTTGTCTTACCTCCCTCCTCCCCAGGATTGCAGCTTTTGCAACGGCTAAGGGACGAGGCACACCGCTTCGCCCTCGGCTACCACCATAGAGTGCACCGCAAGCAGACGTTCGCCTCAGCGCTGGACAGCGTCCCCGGCATCGGCGCCAAGCGCAAAAAGGCGCTGATTCGCCAGTTCGGCTCGCTGAAAGGCATCCGGGAAGCCAGCGTTGAGGAACTGGCTAATGTCAGCGGGATAACCAAGAGTCTGGCGCAAAAGATAAAGGAGGCCCTCTAAAAATGCCGGCCAACCTGCCGCCGCATTACTTCGAGGCAGAAAGGACTTTCCGGGAGGCCAAAGACCCCCTGGAAAAGATAGCCGCCCTGGAAGAGATGCTGGCCATCATGCCCAAGCACAAAGGCACCGACCACCTCCGCGCCGAGCTCAGGAGTCGAATCGCCAAGCTCACCCAGCAGGCGGCCAAGAAAAGCGGCGCCCGGCGGGCGTCATTAATGATTGAAAAGGAAGGCGCCGCCCAGCTGGCTGTAATCGGCCTGCCCAACGCCGGCAAGTCCCAGCTCATCGCCGCCATCACCAACGCCTCCCCACCCGTCGCCGATTACCCCTTCACCACCCACCAGGCCCTCCCCGGCATGATGGAGTTCGAGAACATAAAGATTCAGCTCATCGACACCCCACCCCTGGCCCCCCAGGCCGTCGAGTTCTGGATGCCCCCCATGCTCAGAAAGGCCGACGCCCTGCTGGTCATTATTGATTTGAGCGCCGACCCGACAGAGCAGATGGAGTCCATCACCGAGCAACTGAAAAAGATGCGGGTACTGATTGGCGATAGCAGTGCCGAGACCGACCCCGACTACACCGTCTGGCGTCAGAAGGCGCTCGTCGTCGGCAACAAGAGCGATTTGGACATGGACGAACGCCACTTTGCGACACTTAAAGCTGAATATGTAGACCGTTTTCCCATCACCGCCATCTCCGCTACTGGAGGCATAGGCTTAGAAGAGCTTAAGGGCGAAATCTACCGCGTTTTGGATATCATCCGCGTCTACACCAAAGCTCCCGGTAAAAAGCCCGACCCCAACGACCCTATCATCTTAAAGCGGGGCAGCACCCTGGCCGACGCCGCCGAGGCGGTGCATAAAGACTTCCGCGCCAAGATGAAGTACGCCCGAATCTGGGGTTCGGCCAAGCACGACGGTGTCATGGCTAAAAGAGACCACGTTTTAGAGGACGGCGACATTATTGAGCTGCACCTCTAGAACATCCCCCGAAAGTACTAACCTTATCTAACTTCAACTCCCTATAGCTAACTATTGCCAAAGGGTCGCCCACAGTGTATAATGCCTCACTATACCTAGAGAATCTAGGTGAGTATTAAGGAGGTACCTAGAAGATGAGAATGAAAGGTTGGAGCCTGGGCTTAACCATTATCGGCCTCGTCGTGGTTATTTTCGCCCTGGTTTTTCTGCTGGCTATTTTCCCCGCCATGGCTAAAATGCCCGCCGATTACGAACAGGAATATGCCTTCGAGGGTTCCATCAAGCAACTGAACTCGGAAACAATGTCTCTAGATGAAATCCCTACCGAAGTGGCTCGTATACTGACGGCCACCGGGGTCGAAGACGACGTGTTACTGCTGCAACAGGACATCAATATCTACGTGGCGCAATCGGAGACTCTGCTTTCCAGCACCTCCGACGTCTACGGTCTCGACAGGACGACCCGCGAGAATGTGCCCGGCTACGGCAATATGGACCGCACCGGCAACTTTACTCTACCGGCCGGAGTGGAACAAAAGACCTATTCCTTCTGGGCTTCCTCGGCAATGACGGCGCTTCCCGCCAACTTCCTCGGCGAGGAGGAATACCACGGCATTACGGTCTATAACTTCGAGATTGATGTCAGCGACCTGCCTGCCGGCACCATGGAGGGTACCGAAGCGCCACGAACGATGGACGTTCTGACCGAAATCAAGACGGAGCCGGTTAGCGGTGTACCTGTCTATCTCTCTACCACCACCACCATGAAAGCACAGCTATCGGCGGGAGACCCGACACCTATTTACATAAACTCCATGGCCTATACCAGTGAAACCATCGACGAGATGGTAGACCTAGCCAAGAGTTCCCGTACTATGATACTCTGGGTTTCGATCTATGGCTTCTGGATTGCCATAGTCGTGGGCGCGGCCCTGCTGGTTACCGGAGTGGTCATGGCCTTCCGAAGGAAGGAATAAACCAACCCGGGTCTTAATACAATAGAATTACGCCTCCCGAACTACTGAAAAATTCGGCGGTTCCGTCTTGTAATGCGGCAAGGGTTTGGGGTAATATACTTCAAATAAGCTGTATCATAAACGGAACCGCAGGAGGCTAGATATGGACTGGTGGAGCTGGATTCTCGTTGTCGTCTTAATCGGCCTGATAATTCTGTGGATAGCAGTTCGCCGAAAGCGCTAGAGTCCAAAGCCTAAAGAAAGCGGAGTCTTCTTAAAGCAAGAACTTCTTGACCGCCGCCGCCACCCCATTACTCCCCACCTCCTCGGTGACGCGGTGGGCTACCGCCTTAACCTCATCGGGAGCATTACCCATCGCCACCGCCAGCCCGGCAATAGAAAGCAGGCTGATATCGTTGGTGCCGTCCCCGATAGCCATCACCTCACTTAAGGAAACCCCCAGGTGCGAAGCCAACGCCGTCAGCGCCTTACCCTTGGAGACCTCGGGGGCGAGCACGTTGATGAACTCGACTCCGGGATAGGCCGGTGAGCGGGCTACCGAAAAGCGCAGGCTGTGGTCAAAGCGGTTGCGAAAGCTCTTAGCCTTGGCCGCCTCTTCGGCGTCGCGTGTTATCAGCCCCCCCTTGACGAACCTCTGCCCACTCCCCAGCTCGCTAAAATCAACCACCCTGGGCTCCAGCTTGAAGTAATTGCGGTGAATCTCGGTCGCCCAGTTCTCCCACTCGACGAAGTAATCCGTCGCCGAATAAAGCTCCAGGTAGATATTGTGCTCGCGGACGAACTCGACCACCTCCCCCACCACCTCCGCCACCAACGGCTCGACGTAGAGTTCCCGGCCGCCTTCCGAGATCAGCGCACCGTCGAAGAAGATGTGATAGCCGTCCAGCGAAAGCTCATCGACAAGCCAACGGCAACCCTGGGACGCCCGCCCCGTGGAAAGGCAGACCTTTACCCCCGCCCGCTGGGCCGCCGCCAGCGCCTCCTTATCCTCAACCGATATACCGCCCTCGCTGCCCAGCAGGGTGCCGTCAATATCTACTACCAGCAGCCTGTAGTTCATTCCATCACCTTCCTAGATAACCACGCGCCAAACTACAAAAAAAGCGGACTTGCCCGCCCCTAATTTTAACATCAGCGACAACGAAATTCCAAATCGTCAACCACCTGTTTAACCCAGGTACTTTTGTCCCACCCCACCCATTTTTTGAGCGCACGTTTTGTTTTCCCACCCAAACCCACCCTATAAGGGTGGGACAATCACACTTACGCTAAACAAGGTGGAGTGGGTAGAAAGACTCCCGCCTTGAACACCCCCCGCAAATAGACTATAATCCCAAAACATGCAGGCTATCGGCATCGACATCATCGAAATACCCCGCATCAAAGCGGCCATCGCCCGACAGGGAGAAGACTTCCTCAAGCGAGTTTACACCGAAGCCGAAATAAAAGCCTACCGCTGGAAGCTCCCCTCGCTGGCGGTGCGCTTCGCCGCCAAGGAAGCGGTCATAAAGGCGCTGGGCAAAACGACGGCCGGCGCTAAGCTCAAGGACGTCGAAATACTGGCCGACGACAAGGGCAAGCCCTTGGTCAACCTCTACGGAGAGGCGCAAAACCAGGCCAAGGCGCTGGGGCTGGACGAAATCGCCGTCAGCCTTTCTCATTCCAAGGAATACGCCATCGCCATCGTTATTGGCAACACCAAATAAAACCCCTTTGACCCCTAACAATCTTGGTGTTAGAATCTACTAGAGAGGTAGCTATGTCAGGGCATTCCAAGTGGTCAACGATTAAGCGGAAAAAAGGGGTGGCCGATGACCGCCGCGGTCAGCTCTTCACCAAGCTGGCTAGAGAGATTATCGTGGCGGTGCGGGAGGGAGGCCCCAATCCCGAGGCGAACTTCCGGCTCAGGCTGGCCGTGCAAAAAGCCCGCGACAACAACATGCCCCTGGACAACATTGACCGCGCCATCAAGCGCGGCAGCGGTCATGCCGAAGGCGTTGTCCTGGCCGAGATGGTCCTCGAAGGCTACGGGCCCAACGGCGTGGCCATACTGGTAACGGCCTTGAGCGACAACCGCAACCGCACCCTCCAGGAGGTCCGAAACATCTTCGACCGCCACGGCGGCAACCTGGGGGAAAGCGGCTGCGTCGCCTGGCTCTTTGATTCCCGCGGGGTAATCACCGTGGATACCGACGACAAAGACGCCGAAGAACTGGCGCTGGAAGCTATCGACACCGGCGCCGAGGACGTCAAGATAGAGAACAAATACCTGGAGGTCTACACCAAGCCCACCGAGCTGGAGAAGGTCAGGGAAGCGCTGGAGCAGAAGAAGATAGCCATCGCCTCGGCGGAGCTTTCCATGGTGCCCAAGAGCACCGTCGAGCTCGAAGAAAAAGCCGCCCTGCAGACGCTAAAGATGCTGGACAAGCTCGAGGAACTGGACGAGGTGCAAAACGTCTCCAGCAACGCCGACTTCTCCGACGCCCTACTGGAGAAATACCAATCGTGAGCCGGCCCCGATGATAGTCTTAGGCATCGACCCGGGCACGATAGCCACGGGCTACGGGGTCATCGAGGCCGAGGACGATGAGGCAACCTTTATTGACTGCGGCGCCCTGACCGCCTCCGAGCGCTCCCCCATCGGGGAGCGTTTGAGCTATATATACCGGGGTCTTAAAGAGGTAATCACCCGCTTTCAGCCCGACGTGGTGGCTATCGAGAGCCCTTTCGTCGCCAAGAGCGTCAAATCGGCGCTGGCCATCGGCCGGGCGCAGGCCGTGGCCATACTGGCCGCCGCCGAGGCGAAAATACCCAGCCACGAATACCCCCCCGCCGAGGTCAAAAAGCGGGTCACCGATTACGGAGGCAGCACTAAGGAGCAGGTGCAGGAGATGGTCAAATTGCAGCTAAACTTAGCCGAAGCCCCCCACCCCACCGACGCCGCCGACGCCCTGGCCGTAGCCCTCTGCCACCTGCGCCGGATGCATATCGAAA
>JASFEJ010000052.1:0-9383 GCA_050124895.1 Dehalococcoidia bacterium | reverse complement strand
AGCTTGACATTCATCCTCCCCATTGCTAGTATGAAATCAACTCCCCAATCTGTGGTTCAGGGTAGTAACACTGAGATTATTAGATAAAGTAGATGGCCCCGCCGACTTAAAAGGGCTGGCAAGAGAAGAGCTGGCGCAACTGGCTGCCGAGATTCGGCAGGAACTGGTAACGGTCGTCAGCGCCAACGGAGGCCACCTCGCCTCCAACCTGGGAGCCGTCGAGCTCACCATCGCTCTGCATCGTGTTTTCGACAGCCCGCATGACAAGATTATCTGGGACGTGGGGCACCAGAGCTACGTGCACAAGCTACTCACCGGCCGCAGAGAGCGTTTCAATACCCTCCGCCAGTACGACGGGCTGTCCGGTTTCACCAACCGCAGCGAGAGCGAACACGACCCCTTCGGCGCCGGCCACGCCAGCACCTCGATTTCGGCCGCTCTGGGCATGGCTATCGCCCGTGACCTGGCCGGTGATGACTATAACGTTATTGCCGTCATCGGCGACGGCGCTATCACCGGAGGCATGGCTCTCGAAGCCTTCAACCAGGCGGGCCACCTCGATACCCGGGTCTGCGTGATTCTCAACGATAACGGCATGTCGATTTCGCCCTCCGTCGGCTCCATCGCCAAGCTGCTGAGCCGGATACGCTTTAACTACCGTTACCGCTGGGCGGAAGAGGAAGGCCGCAAGGTGATGTCTCATTTCGCCTGGGGACGAAAGCTCTGGCAGGCGGGGAGGCGCCTCTTGAAAACCTTCAGCGGTTTGATTATGCCCAATGTGCTCTGGGAGGAGCTCGGCTTCGCCTACATGGGGCCCATTGACGGGCACAACATCAAGGAATTGGAAAAGGCGCTGGCCAGGGCACGGGACTACCGCGACGGACCGACCTTCATTCACGTTATCACCACCAAGGGCAAGGGTTATACCCCTGCCGAGGGCGACGCCGTCTATTTCCACGGCGTGTCGGCTAAGGGCGCGCCAGCCAAGTCCATACCCAGCTATAGCGAAGTCTTCGCCCAGACCGTTTTGCGCTTGGCCAGAGAAAACCCAAAGCTGGTGGCGGTCACCCCGGCCATGCCCGAAGGTAATTTCCTGAGCATAGTCGAGGCTGAGTTTCCCCAGCGGGTCTTTGACGTCGGCATCTGCGAACAGCACGCTGTTACCTTTGCCGCCGGACTGGCCACCCAGGGCTTCAAGCCCGTCGTGGCCATATACTCCACCTTCCTGCAGCGCGCCTTCGACCAGATAGTACACGATGTCTGCCTCCAGGACCTGCCCGTAATCTTCGCCATCGACCGCAGCGGTATTGTCGGCGATGACGGTAAGACCCACCAGGGGACGTTCGATATCTCCTACCTGATGCCCATCCCCAATTTGATAATTGCCGCCCCCAAGGACGAGAACGAGCTCCAGCACCTGCTCTACACGGCGGTGAAGACGAATCACCCCATGGCCATAAGATATCCCCGCGGCTCCGGGGTGGGGGTGAAATTAGAGCCTACTTTAAAAGAGCTCCCCATCGGCAAGGGCGAAATCCTGAGGGAGGGCGAGGATGTCGCCATCCTGGCTATCGGCGCTATGGTGACGCCGGCACTGGAGGCGGCCGACAAGCTGGCCAAACAGGGCATCGAGGTGACGGTGGTCAACGCCCGCTTCGCCAAGCCGCTGGACGCCGAGCTCATCCTGGAAATAGCCAGCCGTATCAAGCGGCTGGTCACCGTTGAAGAGAATGCTGTCAGCAGCGGCTTCGGCAACGCTGTTGCCGAGTTTTTGCAGCAGTCAGGCATCAGTGATGTTCAGCTAAAAACAATCGGCATCCCCGACGAGTTTGTCGAGCAGGGCAGCCCAGCTGTCCTCCGCGCCAAATACGGGCTTGATGCCCAAGGAATAGCCAAGCAGGTTTCAGAATTAATTCCCAGCTATCAGTACCGGAGATAGGGCTTTGCTTAATAAAAAAGCCAGGCTTCAAGACATCAGGTGTTTAAGCTGGCACCTGATGTTTATTTTTGACTAGAGTTAGGGAGAAGGCATGAATAAGCTGACCGTCAGGGACATAGATGTTGCCCATAAAAGGGTTCTGGTCAGGACTGACTTTAACGTACCCTTAAACGGCAATAACGGGGTCATCACCGATGACAGCCGCATCCAGGCGACGCTGCCCACCATCAAATACCTTGCCGAGCGGGGGGCCAGGGTTATCCTCTGCTCCCACCTGGGGCGCCCCAAGGGCAGGGTAGTGGAAAAGCTAAGGCTAACGGTGGTGGCGCGGCGACTATCACAGGTTCTGGGTAAAGACGTGATTGTGGCTAACGACGGCATCGGGCCCGAGGTCGATAGGGCAGTGGCTAATCTAAAGCCGGGCGATGTCCTGCTCCTGGAGAACATCCGCTTCCATCCCCAGGAAGAGGCCAACGACAACGCCTTCGCCCAAACACTGGCGCGCCTGGCCGATATCTATGTCAACGACGCCTTCGGCGCCTGTCACCGTTCTCATGCCTCTATCGTGGGCATCACTCGTTACCTGCCCGCCGTGGCCGGTCTGCTCGTGGAGAAGGAAATCGAGGTGCTGGAGGGGCTCTTGACCAATCCCAGTCACCCCTTCGCCGAGCTTGCCGGCGGCGCCAAAGTTAGTGATAAAATAAAGGCGTTGGAAAACACCATGGACAAGGTCGATTGCCTTCTCATCGGCGGCAGCATGGCGGCTACCTTCCTGAAGGCCAAGGGCTACGAGGTTGGGCTTTCCCTGGTGGAAGACGACAAGCTGGAGCTGGCCACTAAGCTGATGCAGCGCGCCGCCAAGAGGAAGCTGCCCCTGGTCCTGCCCGTTGACGTGGTGGCGGCGGCTGAAGTTAGCGCCGAAGCCGAGTATAATATAGTGGCGGTGGAGAAAATACCGCCGCAATGGAGAATCGTGGATATCGGGCCCAAGACTATAGGCGATTTTTCGGCAAGGTTGCGCTGCTGCCAGACAATCTTCTGGAACGGCCCTATGGGCGTCTGTGAAATCAAGCCGTTCGCCAAAGGCACGCAAGCTATGGCCCAGCTTCTAGCCGAGTTAAAGGCGACGACCATAATCGGGGGCGGCTCTACCGCCGAGATTGTAACCGCCCTGAAGCTGGCCGACAAGATGAGCTTTGTCTCCACCGGGGGTGGGGCATCGCTTCGCTTTTTGGGCGGCGAGAAGCTGCCCGGTGTCGAGGCACTACTCAGCAGGGAGGGCTGATAATGGATAGTTTAGAGCTAATCAAGGAACTGGCCCGACCCTCCTCAACTAAAATCGTGCTGCTGGTTATTGACGGGCTGGGCGGGCTACCTCACCCCCAGACGGGCCGGACCGAGCTGGAGACTGCCATCACCCCCAACCTGGACAGGCTAGCAGCGGCGGGTGTCTGCGGGCTGGTCGACCCCATAAGCCCGGGGATAACTCCGGGCAGCACCCCCGGTCACCTGGCGCTGTTCGGCTACGACCCGCTTAAATATAACATGGGGCGGGGAGTGGTCGAGGCAGTAGGCATTGATTTCGAGCTTAAACCCGGGGATATCGCCGCCCGGGGCAATTTTTGTACTATAGATAAAGACGGCCTAATCACCAACCGCAGGGCGGGGCGCATCTCCACCGAGAAATGCACCGAACTTTGTAAGTTGCTCAGTGGAGTGGCTATAGACGGCGTCAAGCTCTCCGTATTACCCGTCAGAGAACATCGCTTCATCGTCGTCTTTCAGGGGAAGGATTTAGCTCCCGATGTCAGCGACTCCGACCCCCAGCAATTGGGGGTGGCCCCGAAGGCGGTCACCGCCCTGAGCCCGAAGGCTAAAACGATGGCGGCAGTGGCTAACAGGTTCGCTGAGCAAGCCAAAGCCATACTGGCCGAGTACCACCCGGCCAACATGGTGCTTTTGCGCGGCTTCTCCCAGCGACCCGACCTCCCCACCATGCCCGAGGTTTATAAACTAAAACCAGCGGCTATCACTGTTTACCCCATGTACCGCGGGCTGGCCAAGCTGCTAGGCATGCAGGTTTTGGATACCGGGGCGACCACCGCCGAGGAGATGGCCGCCCTGAAAGCTAATTTCGATGCCTACGACTTCTTTTTCCTGCACATCAAGAAAACCGATTCCGCCGGCGAGGACGGCGACTTCGAAGGCAAGGTCAAGCTCTTGGAAGAGGCAGATAAGGCTCTGCCCGTGCTGACCGGGCTCAAACCCGAAGTCATCGTGGTCACCGGCGACCATTCCACGCCAGCCACGCTCAAGGGCCACAGCTGGCACCCGCTGCCCGTAGTCCTCTACTCAGAGTGGTGCCGCCCCGATAGGGTAGGCGGTTTCTCGGAAACAGCCTGTCTCCTGGGGGGGCTGGGGCACTTCCCCGCCACCCAGATTATGCCCTTAGCCATGGCCAATGCCCTGAAACTGGCTAAATTTGGTGCTTAAGGAGACTAAAATGCGCGTGCCGATGATTGCCGGTAACTGGAAGATGAACACCACGGTCGAGGAAGCCATCGAGCTGGTCCTCAAGATGCGCTACGAGCTCGACCGTATCGATAATGTGGACAAGGTAATCTGCCCGCCCTTCATCTCCCTGGAGGCTATCAAAACACGGCTTGAGGGCAGCACGACAAAGCTGGGGGCGCAGGACGTTCACTATGAGGAAAAGGGAGCCTTTACCGGTGAAATCTCGCCGCAGATGGTGGCTGACCTCTGCCAATATGTTATTGTCGGCCACTCCGAGCGCCGCCAGTACTTCAACGAGACCGTAGAAATCGTCGATAAAAAGGTCAAGGCGGCCATGAAGGTGGGTTTGAAGCCGATTCTCTGTATCGGCGAGACCCCGGAGGAAAACAAGGCGGACAAAACCGAAGAGGTTCTGACCAAGCAGCTAAGTTCGTCATCGCTACGTTTATATCTCATCGGTGGCCTGGTTATCGCCTACGAGCCCATCTGGGCTATCGGCACCGGCGTTCCCGCCACCGGTGAGCAGGCCAACCAGACTATCGGCTTCATCCGCCGCTATATCGCCGAGGAGCAGGGCCAGAATTTCGCCCAGGAGGTGCGCATCCTCTACGGCGGCAGCGTCACCGCCGATAATATCGCCGAGTTCGTCAAACAGCCTGAGATTGACGGCGCCCTGGTCGGCGGCGCCAGCCTCAAGGCCAGCGAGTTTTTAAACATCGTCAAGCAGACCGCGGAGATAAAGGGGGCAAAATGAGCCAGTTACTGGGTATCGTCGGGCCTACCGCTGTCGGCAAGAGCCAGTTCGGCATTCAGCTGGCGCAGACTCTGGGCGGAGAGATAGTCAACGCCGATAGCCGCCAGGTCTACCGCTATATGGATATCGGCACCGGTAAGCCCACTTCTCAGGAGAGGGCTATGGTGCCTCACCACCTTTTTGACGTCGTCAGCCCCAACGAAAACTTCAGCCTGGGCCAATACCAGCAGATGGCCGTCAGGGCTATCGAGGACATCCAGCAGCGGGGCAGGCTGCCCATAGTGGTCGGCGGCAGTGGCCAGTACGTCTGGGCAGTGCTGGAGGGGTGGGGTATACCCAAGGTAGCCCCTAACCTCGGTTTTCGTCGGGAAATGCAGGAGAGGGCCGATATGGGCGAGGGCGACAAGCTCCACGAAGAGCTAAAGGGAGTTGACCCCGAGGCGGCGGAGAGGATTGACCCACGCAACGTACGCCGCACCATCAGGGCGCTTGAGGTATTCAACGAGACCGAGACCCCCATCTCCCAGCTCCAGCAACGCGAGGCGCCGCCCTCGGAAATATTCGTCATCGGCCTGACCGCCGAGAGGGAAGAGCTCTACCGCCGCATCGACCTGAGGGTGGATGAGATGATAGAGCTGGGCTTGGTTGACGAGGTCAAGCGCTTGATGAGCCGTGGCTTCGATTTTAACATGCCGGCGCTGTCCAGCATCGGCTACCGCCAAATCGGCCAGTTCCTCAGGAACGAGCTTACCCTGCCCGGCGCTATCCAGCAGACAAAGTTCGAGACCCATCGCTTCGCCCGCCAGCAGTATACCTGGTTCCGCCTGGAGGACGATCGAATACATTGGTTCGACATACAGCGCTCGCCTTCCTCCGAGCTCATGGGGCCGCTCAAGAAGTTCCTCAAGGACAGCGGTCTATGAACTTCACCAAGCTGCAGGGGGCGGGCAACGACTTTGTCCTGGTGGAGACTGACGGGAAGCGGCTTAACTGGTCAAAGCTGGCTCAAGCCATGTGCCACCGCCACTTCGGTATCGGCGCTGACGGCCTGCTCCTGCTCTCAACGACTAAAGACGGCCTCAAGATGCGAATGTTTAACCCCGACGGCTCCGAGGCCGAAGCCTGCGGCAACGGCCTGAGGTGTCTGGTTAGATATGCCTTAGACAAAGGCGTAGTTGACACTAAGGCCACCGAGATATCGGTTGAAACCATAGCTGGAATAAGAAAAGCCAGGCTGCTCACCCAAGGCAATAAGACTATTATTCAAGTCGGCATGGGCCAGCCCAGGTTCGGGGCTAAAGAGATACCGGTAACGTTGGAGACAAGCCTGGCCGAGCCGATATTAGACTACCCGCTTACCGTAGACGGTAGCAAGCTGGCGCTGAGCTTCGTCTCTATGGGCAACCCCCACGCCGTCTGTTTCGTAGAACAGCCCGTGGCTGAATTTCCTCTTGCTCAGATAGGCCCCAAGGTGGAAAAGCATCCCATGTTCCCCCAGCGAACGAACTTCGAGGTTGCCCGCGTGCTTGGTCAGGGACAGCTAGAAGCACGCGTTTGGGAGAGGGGGGCGGGGGAGACACTGGCCTGCGGCAGCGGCGCCTGTGCCATAGCCGTTATAGCCAGAATAGCCAAAATGCATAATTGTAATAAGTTTGATATAAGACTGCCGGGCGGGATGTTGAGTGTGGAGTGGGACGGAAAAGGGGAGGTTCGTTTAAGCGGTCCCGCCGAAATCGTATTAAGCGGAGAGTGGCCTTTATGAGAATATCGCAACGGATTGAGAAGCTACCGCCCTATCTTTTTGCCGAAATAAGCCGTAAAATCGCCGAGAAAAAGGCCAAGGGCGAGGATATCGTCGACTTCGGCATCGGCGACCCCGATATCCCCACCCCATCACCCATAATCGACAGGCTCTGTAAAGCGGCCAAAGACCCGGCCAACCACCGCTACCCGGAGACCGAAGGCCTGCCCGAGCTACGTCGGGCGATAGCTGCCTGGTATAAGCAGCGCTTTGATATCGAGTTAGACCCCGATAAAGAGATATTGCCTCTCATCGGTTCCAAGGAGGGCATCTTCCACATCGCCTTCTGCTTCATTGATTTTAAGGATGTCTCCCTTGTTCCCGACCCGTCATACCCCGTCTACACGGTAAGCACCACGCTGGCCGGCGGCTCGCCTTATTATCTGCCCCTCACCGAGAAGAATAACTTCCTGCCCGACCTTGACGCCGTACCCGCCCATATCCTCAAGAAAGCCAAGCTGCTCTGGCTGAACTATCCCAACAACCCCACCGGCGCCACCGCCGACCTCGACTTTTTTGAGCGGGCAGTAGATTTCGCCAGGCGTAACCAGCTGGCTGTCTGCCACGACGGGCCCTATTCCGAGGTCGCCTTCGACGGCTACAAGCCCGAGAGCTTTCTGCAAGCTGAAGGGGCCAAAGAGGTGGGTGTTGAGTTTAACTCACTGTCCAAGGCCTACAACATGACCGGCTGGCGGATAGGCATGGCGGTGGGCAACGCCGAGATGATAGACGCCCTGAAGAGGCTCAAATCCAACATAGATTCGGGCATCCCCCAGGCCATCCAGTACGCCGCCATCGAGGCGTTGAGTGGCTCCCAGGACTGTATAGAGGAGCACAACGCAATCTACCAGCGGCGCCGCGACCTGGTTATCGAGGTCATGAACAACATGGGCTGGAAGGCCCAGACGCCCAAGGCCGGTCTCTACATATGGGCCAGGGTGCCCAAGGGCTACAGCTCGATGGAGTTCGCCACCGACCTGCTGGAGAGAGTAGGGGTGGTGGTCACCCCGGGCACGGGCTACGGTAAGAACGGCGAGGGCTACATACGGCTTTCGCTGACCATCTCCGACGCCGCACTGGTGAGGGGGCTGTCCAAGCTGGCTAGCTGGCGCGACAACCGGAGAAAACTAAGGCAGGGAATTGACTTTACATAATATCAGGGGTTTTTGACGATTAAGACTACCATCGTTACCAAACCATCACCGGAGCGAGCCTTCTTGGTGGCTGTGGCCGGCAAGAGCGGCGCCGACCGCTGGTCAGCCAAGGACTCGCTGGACGAGGTAGCGCAGCTAGCGGGTACGGCCGGAGCCAAGGTGGTCGGCCGGCTTATACAAAGGCTGCCTCAGCCGACTAAGAATTACCTGGGCAAGGGCAAGCTGGAGGAGCTGATAGCGCTTAAATCCAGCCTGAACTACACCGTGGCCATCTTCGACGACGAGCTGACGCCGCTGCAGCAGCGCAACCTGGAGGAAGCCTTAAAGGTAAAGGTCATTGACCGCGTGGCCTTGATTCTGGATATCTTTGCCAGACGGGCGCGCACCCGTGAGGGGCAGCTTCAGGTCGAGCTGGCCCAGCACCAGTATCTTTTACCGCGCCTGGCCGGACAGTGGAGCCACCTGGAGAGGCTGGGGGGCGGTATCGGTACCAGAGGCCCCGGTGAGAAACAGATAGAAACGGATCGTCGCATAATCCAGCGCAAGATACACCGCCTTAAAAACCAGATTGACGACATCAGGAAGCACCGCCAGCTTTACCGACAGCAGCGCCGCAAGAGCGGTATCCCCGTAGTAGCCCTGGTCGGCTACACCAACGCCGGCAAGAGCACCTTACTCAACGCGCTGAGCCACGCCGATGTCTTCGTCGAGGATAAGCTCTTCGCTACTCTGGACCCAACCACCCGCCGCCTGACCTTACCGGACAAGACTGCTATCCTGTTGACCGACACCGTGGGCTTTATCCGGAAATTGCCGCCGACCATCGTGACCGCTTTCAAGGCGACTCTGGAGGAACTCGACGAGGCTAGTCTCTTGTTGCACATCGTTGACCTGACCAGCCGCAACGCCCCGGAGCAGTGCCAGACGGTGGAGGACATCCTGTCCGACCTGAAGTTGAATGAGAAGCCCCGCATCACGGTGCTGAACAAAATCGACCTGCTTTTAGACGAAAGTCGGCAGTGGGACGAAAAGTCGGCGCTGGATTATCTCTCCGGCCAGACCGAGGCCGATGAAAACACAGTGCTCGTTTCGGCGGTCAAGGGCTGGGGGCTGAAACCTCTTTTGGAGCTTATCGGTCAGGTTTTGAGCCGCACCATGCAGCCCGTCTAAGACCCCTCAAAAAATGACGCGCTGAGAGCCAAATTTAGGCCCCTTATACGA